>JBKJLT010000471.1:0-5118 GCA_046596765.1 Ferruginibacter sp.
TAATTACAGTAATATTGCTCATCTTTAATTACCGCTATAGTTTAAATTTTCTGCTGTAATCAGCCAATAAATAAGTATGGAGCCAGTAAATAACGATTTGTTTTATTCCCGGTTGCCGGTAAATGAAATCCCGCTCACAGATTTGTTGATGGAGGATCACCTGTTTTATAAAATACCAACCAATTGGCATGTGGTCATCACAGATGTAAAAAATTCTACCGCTGCCGTACAGGGTGGATTACATGAAACCGTTAACCTCATTGCCACCGGAAGTATTGTAGCCGTACTAAATATTGCGTATAAAGTTAATTGTACTGTTCCATTCTTTTTTGGTGGCGATGGTGCCACATTTATTTTACCGCCATCCATATTGGATGACGCTATGCTGGCACTGCAACTTCACAGCCAAAACAGCAGAGAAAATTTCAATCTCGAGCTGCGTGTTGGTCATGTTCCTGTGGCGGATATCTATCAACAGGAACATTTACTTAACATCAGCAAATTAAGAACTTCCGAATTGTTTTCTATTCCTGTTCTGCTGGGAGATGGCCTCACATACGCCGAAAAAAAAATCAAAGGTCCTGATTATATTTTTGCTGCCCCCAAAACAATAAATAATGAACTGGACCTGAGCGGTATGCAATGCCGCTGGGATAGAATAAAACCACCGGAAAATGCTTTTGAAGTAGTTAGTTTATTAGTTATAGCCCGTGACGGTATAAAACAATCCGTGGCTTTTAAAAAAGTGATGGATAGCGTTGATGCAATTTACGGCACACCGCAAAAGCGAACACCAATAAGTATAGGCAAACTAAAGTTAAAAGCTACGTTGGCAAAAATAGGATTGGAAATGCGGGCCCGTATGGGCGGCTTCAGGCCGTTTTACCTGCTGATAAATTGGGTAAGAACTTTACTGGGTTATTTTTATTTTAAAACTAAAAAAGGAATCGGATATCTGCACAACCTGGTAGATATGTCGGATACTTTGGTTATTGATGGAAAAATAAATACAGTAATCTCCGGCACTGCTCAGCAACGGGAATTGCTGCAGGTAGCACTGAATAAAATAGAAAATGATGGCGAAATTTTGTACGGCCTGTTTGTTAGTAAGGAGTCGGTAATGTCGTGCTATGTTCGTAACATGAATGACAGGCATGTTCATTTTGTTGACGGTGCCGAAGGAGGATATACAAAAGCTGCCGGGGTAATAAAAGAAAAAATACTTCAAGGCCTGGCGTAGTTCAGGACTTTACTGCCTCATTGTTTCCGGTTACAGGCAATCATTCAACTGCCTGAAACAAACTTAACTTTAAAAGCTTCCCATTAAGCCCGCCTCCATCACCTGAAAACAAAAATGCCTTCCCATTTTAGAGGAAGGCAATTTGATTTCTGTCGGGATGGCAAGATTCGAACTTGCGACCTCCTGGTCCCAAACCAGGCGCGATAACCGGGCTACGCTACATCCCGAACTGTAAAAACTGAAAAGGTTTATTGGGATATGCTTTTCAAATTAAAAAATTTTATAGTTCTTTTTGCGGAGGCAAAGGTATAGGATTCAATTTATTTTTCCCAATGTTTTTAAAAAAAGTAAAAATTATATAGTTATAAAAAACTGGCCTTTGTTTTAATCAGGTACAAGCTGGATTAATCTTTAAAAAATAAGTGCAACAAACAGCAATCAATAATTTACACTTTTTCCCTCCTTTTTTGGCTATCCTTCTGCTAATCGAAAAGATATAAATATTTTTCTCACATCAATCGTTTGCAAAACAAAGCCTTAGAAAACAAATAACCTATCCGTTTATGACGGGCTTGTAAACAGTTATATTTGGTTATAAACTATTGCTGATGCGCTTACCCAAACCCCGCCTGAGCTTCCTGCAAATTATCAATATGAATGTTGGTTTCTTTGGCATTCAATACAGTTTTGGTTTGCAGCAAAGCGCAGTAAATCCCATCTACGATTTTCTGGGTGCAAAACCCGATGAAATTCCCTGGTTAAATCTTGCCGGGCCACTTACCGGACTGATTATACAGCCAATCATAGGTGCTTTAAGTGATAAGACTTGGCATCCAAAATTCGGGCGGCGTAAACCATATTTTCTGATAGGTGCCATTATGTGCAGCATTGCACTTTTTTTATTTCCATTTAGCTCAACGTTATGGATGGCCGCCGGACTGCTGTGGGTATTGGATGCCGGTAATAATACCGCTATGGAACCATATCGTGCATTTGTTGCCGATAAATTAGATGCCAGCCAGCAACCCACCGGTTTTCAGGCTCAAAGTTTTTTTACGGGTTTCGGACAAACCCTTGCCAATGTTTCGCTGTATGTGTTCCCGCTTATTGTTATTGGCTATACAGGCAAAATACCAAACTGGGTTTTTGCATCTTTTTTTGTTGGTGCTGTTTGTTCAATTGCATCGGTATGGTGGAGCATGAAAACGACACCCGAAATTCCGCCCACTGCTGATGAACTTGCTGAAATAAGAAAGAAGAATGAAGGAATGCCGCATCCTTTAATTCAGTTCTTTCTTTCCATTCTAACAACTATCATTTCCTATATCGCCATGGTTGTTTTGGTAATTCCCGAAATCTTTTCAAAGGGCACCATTAAAAAAGTAATGAGGTCGCTGAATAATAATAAAATCACCAAATCTCTTTTTGCGCAGAATATCGAAATTTTTGAAGCCATTATTGCCATGCCCAAAGTTATGTGGCAACTGGCGCTGGTATATCTTTTTCAATGGTATGCTTTGTTTTGCTATTGGCAAAACAGTTCAAAAAGTATTGCTTTATCGCTTTACAACGCAACCCCCGATAATAAAGAACTGTACGAAAAAGCGGTGAGTATAACCGGACTGGTAAACGGCTGGTATAATATTGTTACTTTTTTGGTGGCGTTTGGGCTGGTAGGTTTTGCAAAAAAATACAGTCCTAAATGGGTACACTTTTTTTGTTTGCTGATGGCCGGTATTGGCTTTATCATATTCCCGTTTATTACCGAAAAAACATTTTTGTTTGTTGCCATTACAGGCTTTGGCGTTGGCTGGGCAAGCATGATGGGTATCCCTTACCTGATGGTGGTAAAAGATATTCCAAAAGAAAGATATGGTGTATATATGGGCGTTATAAACATGATGATTGTTATTCCCATGTTTCTTCAAACTATTTCGTTTGGCTATATAATGAAACATTTTTTAAACAATAACCCCGGCAATGCAGTTTTGCTGGCTGGCGTATTGCTGCTGATTGCAGCAGGTTGCACCACTTTAATTAAAACAACAAAACTTACGGATGATGTGGCAATGCCTGCAGGAGGCGGGCATTAATTACATCAGATAAAAAATTGTATGACTAAGATATTATGTATAGGTGAGGCACTAATAGATATGATCTGCACTGATAAAGGAAGTGCATTATCTGATGGAGAAAATTTTTTGAAAAAACCGGGTGGGGCGCCAACCAATGTGGCTGCTGCTATTTCTGCGTTGGGTGGAGATGCATGGCTGGCTGCAAAAGTTGGTGCTGATCCCTTTGGTAAACACCTCATTGATGTGATGCAGGAATTTGGTGTAACCACAAAATTTGTGGTAGAAGATAAAAAGCATTTTACCACATTTGCATTTGTATCATTACTTGAAAACGGAGAACGTGATTTTTATTTTAACCGCGGTGCCGATGGCGAACTAACAAAGGAAGAGGTTGATTTAATTGATCTGTCTGATTTTTCGATTACACATTTTGGATCTGCTACGGCCTTTTTACCCGGTGCTTTACAGATTGCTTATCAAACCCTTTTACAAAAAGCACTGCTCCGGAATTCCTTCATCAGTTTCGACCCCAATTACCGGCACCTGCTTTATAAAGACTGTATACAATCTTTTACAGATCAGTCCTGGAATTTTTTAACGGCCTGTCATTTTTTTAAAGTGAGTGATGAAGAAGCACTGCTGCTTACCGGGCGCAATAATGTGGCCGAAGCTGCAGAGGATTTTTTACAAAAAACAAAAGCTGTATTTGCTATTACATTGGGCAAAGATGGAACCCTGCTTGGCCTGAACAACACAACTACCATAATACCCAGTATTCCGGTACAGGCTGTTGATACAACCGGCGCAGGCGACGCATTTGTTGGTGCTGTGCTTTATCAACTGAGTAATTACACAAAATCACAAATTGAAAATCTGCCTGTTGGCGATTGGCATAAAATAATAATCAATGCCAACAAAGCCGGTGCCAGAACCTGTGAATACCTGGGTGCCATGGAGGCATTTAAACACCTGAATAAAGACATTTTTAATTGACTTACCGTATGGGCAAAACAATAAGCGGCATTTCGAAAAAAAACAGGGCATCATCTGCTGAAAAAAAATTCAGGGAACGGTGGATTGCGGCAGGGGATGATATCTTATTGCTTTATAACAGGCTGTACAAAGATCACCCGGATTATAAAACAAGTTACCGGAATTTATTGCAGATTATTGAAAGCGCTTTTGCTGACAGAAGTAAATTGCTACAGGAAAAAGACATCAGCAAACTAAAACAGGAAGATGGCCATTGGTTTTTAAGCAACCGTATTTGCGGCATGAGTTTATACGTTGACCGCTTTTGTGGAAACTTATCAAACCTCACAAACAAACTGGATTACTTTAAAAATCTCGGTATTAATTTACTGCACCTGATGCCGGTTTTTGAAAGCCCTGCCAATGAAAGCGATGGTGGCTATGCCGTATCCAATTTCAGAAAAGTAGATGAACGCTTCGGTAACAATGATGACCTGGCAGCACTGCAACAGCACATGCAGCAGCAGGGTATGTATCTGATGCAGGATATTGTTTTAAACCACACATCGCAACAGCATGAATGGGCTATAAAAGCAAAGAACGGAGAAAAGAAATACCAGGATTATTTTTATTTTTTTGATAACCGGGATATACCAGATGAACTCGACAAAACAATGCCCGAAATTTTTCCGGAAAGTTCGCCGGGCAGTTTTACCTACGTACCCGAACTGGATAAATGGGTGATGACCGTTTTTCATAATTACCAGTGGGATCTCAATTTTCGTAACCCCGCTGTTTTTAATGAAATGCTGGATACGATCTTTTTTTATG
>JBKJLT010000029.1:0-2856 GCA_046596765.1 Ferruginibacter sp.
TATAGCTGTACAGGTAAATTCGCTGAAACACCTGCTGATGCTCTCTTTCATAAGTTGCCTGCCTGCGCCTGTATTGCGGTAAGCAGGCGATGTTACCACCCGGCCAATGCTGGCTTCGGCATAGGAAATCCCCTGCGGAATTATACGGGTATAAGCAACCAGTTTCGTTTCATCCCAGCCGCAAAGATGCATAGATGGCTGGTCTTTATCGTCCGCATCCTGGTAAACACAGTTTTGTTCTACTACAAAAACTTCATTGCGTAGCTGCATGATGCTGTATAATTCAGCAGCATTTAGTTCGTCGAATTTTTTAAAAATCCAGTTTAATTGCATAGCCCCCTCTATCTCCCCCGACGGGGGAGGAAATGAAATAGATTGTGTTTTATTTTTTTTTGGATCAGGCATATCTGTTACCGTTAAATTTTATTAGGACAAGGTTGGTGGTTAATTAGTTTATTGAAAATTACAGACTTCTGTTTCTTATTTAAAAAAAAGCAAAACATCTTTTATACTCACCGGTTTTTGCTCATCATCAATTTCAATAACTATACAATAGCCATCAGCACCGCCGGCTTTTTTTACAGCATCTACTAACTTTTGCTGGTCACTTTGCATTCTTTTTCCATCAACTGCACTCCATATTTCTTTGGTACATAAGCAGCCTTGTGTTGGAGTTAACGGGTAATAAGGCTGCTTGGTATAATATGCCGGATTTACTGTTGTGCCATGTGCAATAATTTCTGTGCGGCCGGCCTTGCCTGCAAAATAAGCTTCAAAAAAAGGAAAATAATTTTTCCAGGACACTGGCAGTAAAAACCGGTAATTATCACCAAGCAATCTGGTAACAGAGTCAGCCACATCTGCAGAATGCTCGTGTGGCAATACCATTTGTATATTGGTAGTAGGGCCAATAAAACTGCCTTGCGAAACTGCAAAGCCAAATATTTTAAAAATGCCCTGGGGTGTGTTGCCATTGGTAAGATAACCGGGCATATTGCTACCGCTGCGTGCCAATTGCGGAATAGCAAAATATTTTCCGCCGGCATCTTTAATGAATTTTCCATTCTTGCTTCTCACCATCACCAGGCCGGGATAATTCCTGTTCTTTCGCTGAAAACTATACACTACCATTTCGTTTGGTAAAAATGTATTACTTAGCAAATCTGCTACGGGCGGTTGTTTTAGGCGGGTAAGTAAAAGTTTGTTTTTTAAAACTGTGAAAAAAGGAATTTCTGTCACAGCTCCGTCTTTAAGCTGAATTTCTTCCATCCGCTTTAACAAAATTTTTTTGTACGTTTCTTTTTTGTTATTCATAAAAAGATATTCGCTGCACATAGCAAATAACTTTGGATCGTTGGTTAGCTTTGCAAGAGATACAACCTGTGTTGCAAAATCTTTGGGATAAAGCGCATATACCAATTGCAGTATCGATTTTTGAAATGCAGTGCTTCTGTATTCAAGTGAATCCATTGCTGAATAAATTCTTGCATTAATAAAAGGAGTTTTATAGTTTAAGAGCAGCATTGCATCAAAAGCATTCTGCCAGTTCTCTTCGGTTGAATCTGTTACAGAAATTAATAAATTGCTGTTGATATTACTTATGAGGCTACGGTATTCCTTAGCCCTGTTTTCTTTTGTAGCTTGTTTGGCAAAAGGAATGGTTTCTTTTTGTGCGGATAAATTCAGGCACAACAAAACCAGTAAAAACTGCGTTAGCAGATTTTTTTTTATCATCTCCACAATGTATAATAAAAAATGCACTCCGGTTAAAAGCGGAGTGCATTTTTTAAAGTGTTTATTTATTTATTATTCCGATTATACCACTAAATAATCCAAAACAGTTTTCTATCGGTATAATACCATCTAATATTTACGCATAGTCCTTGGGACTATTTTATAAATAAAGATGTTATTACTGCACATTTGCAGCTAAAAATGGTTGTATCTTATTCATGGCATCTGTATTGGTTGCAGCATCCCACGGGCCATGCGGCAGAGTGGGGTAAAATACATATTGGTTAACAACAGCAGCCAGCGTTAATTTATCTCTTAAAGTTGATGATTGTGTTGGATACACAGTTACATCGGTGCCGCCTTGCAAAATAATTGTTGGGCAGGCCGCCGCTGTTGTTGCAAAGGTTATCGGACTTGATTGTGCATAAAAAGTTGGGTTTGTTGTTGGCGTTGAGTTGCCCATTAAAGTATAGATGCCAAATTGACCAGGAGGGTTACCAGCATAGTCGCTATACATGGTAGCCATATTGGTTGGGCCAAAAAAATCAACAACTGCTTTTATTTTTACCGGTGTTTGGTATTTGTATGCCTGTAATAATGCAAGATGCCCCCCGGCACTGGCACCCATTAAAACAAATTTATCACTTACCAGGTTAGCAGTTCGGTTACTGTAAATAAATTCAACGGCAGCCTTAACATCCATTTCCTGCGTGGGAAAAGGATTGGTTGACGGGAAGGCAGCTAACCTGTAGTTAACATTATAAATAGCATAATCGGGCAATCTCTTTTTCAGCGAATCAATAATAATATTAAAATCATTTTTATCACCACCAATCCAGGCACCACCATGTATCATGATCATAACTTTAGTTGTGGTTGCAGTTCTGTTTGCCGGCAGATAAATATCCATTTTTTGCAACGGGTCGGCTCCGTAAGCTACATTAAGTGTTGTTGCAGCGGCCACCGGCGTTGGAGCAGGAGGAGGAGTAGTGCCGCCGCCACTATCGCTCTTACTGCATGATGCAAACAAGACAACAGCTAATACCGATGAGACGAAAAGATTTTTTATTTTCATACATTAAATTTTGAGGCATAAAAATACGGATTTATTATTATTAAAAA
>JBKJLT010000037.1:0-5472 GCA_046596765.1 Ferruginibacter sp.
AAGCCACTGATCTATGCCACTTCAAAATCATTTATGGATTATTTTGGTATCAATAGTTCCGAAGATCTTCCAAAAATATCTGAAGTATTGATGGAAGAACTGGTACAGTCAACCAACGTAAAAGAGGCAGAGGAAAATATGGAAGCTGAAAATGCGGCAGAGGCTGAACCTGCAATCGTAGTTGAAGAAAGTGTTGAAGCAGAAATAATGGCCAACGAAGATGCAATAGAAGCAGATACTGAAACCATACTGGCAGTTACAGAAACCGGTGAAATTATTGAAGAAGATAATGATGGCGATGCTGCAGACGAACAAAAAGAGATATAACTTCACCCGATCAATATTATTAACTTAGGCATGATTATTTCATGCCTTTTGTTTTATATAGAAAATTCAATTTTGTTTTAAAAGCTATTAACTTTAAGTAATGACGAAGCAACTATTTTCATCAACGGCAGGTAATCTTCTGAAGCTTGTTCTTGTTAGTTTTATTTTTATCTCCTGTAACTCCACACAAAAGAATACAGCAATGGTTAGTGAAGTAAAAAATACCCCACTTGGTAGCGAAGCTGATTTTGATATGCAGGGCCACCGTGGTTGTCGTGGCTTAATGCCTGAAAACACAATTCCTGCAATGTTGAACGCCATTGGTTTGGGTGTTACAACTTTAGAAATGGATGTTTGCATCAGCAAAGACAAAAAAGTATTCCTGTCACATGAGGCATTCTTTAATCATGAAATTACAACCAAGCCTGATGGTGGATTTATTGATGAAAAAGAGGAGAAGACGTTCAATATGTACCTGATGAACTATGCCGATATCATTAAGTACGATGTTGGCATGAAGCCACATCCCCGTTTTTCGGATCAACAAAAAATGAAAGCTGTGAAACCGCTTTTATCAGATCTGTTTAAAGCAGTTAAAGAAGATATGATTACCAGGCGTAGGCCCTTTCCATTTTTTAATATCGAAACCAAGACTCTTCCGGAAACTGATAATAAATATCATCCTGCGCCTGCAGAGTTTGTAGAACTATTAATGAAAGAGATCAAAGACAATCAGATGGAGGATTTTGTGATCATACAGTCTTTCGATTTCAGAACTTTGCAATACCTGCACCAGCATTACCCAAATATTAAAACAGCCATGCTGGTTGAGGCGGTGAGCAAGAGCAGTTTTCGCAAGCAAATAAAAGATATAGGTTTTACGCCAACTATATACAGTCCCGAATCAATCATGGTCATTCCAGCCCTTATTAAAGATTGCCATAACTTAAACATGAAGATCATTCCCTGGACGGTAAATGACAAAAAGAAAATAGATGAATTTAAAAAGATGGGGGTTGATGGAATTATGACTGATTACCCCAATTTGTTTAATGAATAACTCATAAATTCAGCCATTTATTTGCATTTTTAAATAATAATTTTTCTTTAACTTCATCAGCAAAATTCATTTGCTCTATTAATAAACCAGGGTTATGCTCTCCCAATGGAAAAGGATAATCACTGCCAAGGCAAATATTATCTGCACCCATTACTTTAATAATAAACCTCATTGCTGCAGGATCATGCACTAAGGAATCAATCCAGAATTTACCAATATAATCTCTTGGGTTAATTGGATTATCAATGGCTACCAGGTCTGGGCGTACATTAAAACCATGCTCAATTCTGCCAATTGTTATTGGAAAACTTCCACCACCATGTGCAAATGCAACATGTAGCTTTGGAAATTTTTCAAATACGCCGCCAAATATCATCGAGCAAATAGCACGGCTCGTTTCTGCAGGCATACCCACCAGCCAGGGCAGCCAGTATTTTTGCATCTGCTGCTCTCCCATCATTTCCCAGGGGTGTACAAACAAAGCGCAGCCTAGCTTTTCTGCTGCTTCGTAAAAAGGAAAGAATGTTGAATCACTTAAATTAAGTCCGTTAATATTGCTGCCAATTTCCAGTCCCGGCATTTTTAAATCCCTAACGCAACGCTCCATTTCTCTAATTGCCAAATCAATATCCTGTAATGGCACCGTTCCAATGCCGATAAAACGTTCCGGATTTTTTGCAACAGTATCAGCAATATCGTCATTAAAAAACCGGGAAGTCTCGTAACCATCATTAGCTTTTGCCCAGTAATTAAATAAAACAGGAATGGTAGAAAGCACCTGTATCGTTACATCTGTTTCATCCATTTCTTTCAACCTCACGCCTGCATTAAAACAATTATCATCTACTTCTCTAAAAAGTTTATCACCTTTCATCATGCAGGCTTTGCAATTGCGGTGCTCCAGATGTATAAATTCACCATAGCCAAATTTTTGTACCCAGTTGGGCATTTTACCGGGCATGATGTGGGTGTGAATATCAATCTTCATTTTCAAAGTTTGTGGTTTGTAGTTTGTGGTTTGTAGTTAACTACAAACTACAAACATTTTTAACCCTTTCTAACAGGTGGGGCCATAACAGCACCACACTTACTACATGTTCTTTTATGTTCATCATTATAAAACCCTTCCATAACTGGTGGCAATTGCGAAACAATATCTGTTATCACTTTATATTCTTCATATAATTTATTACCGCAGTTTTCGCAATACCATAAAAATCCATCTTCCTCTGTCTCTCTTACTTTTTCAATTACCAATCCTACTGTGCCTGCTCCGCGTTGCGGTGAGTGTGGTGTTTTTGGCGGCAGCAAAAACATATCTCCTTCGTTGATGGCAATATCCCTGGGCACACCACCATCAATAATTTTTAAAATAATATTACCTTCCACCTGGTAATACAATTCTTCACTCTCATTAAAATGATAATCCTTGCGGCTGTTAGGGCCACCAACCACCATTACAATAAAATTCTCTGCATCTTTATAAACACATTGATTACCCACGGGAGGCTTTAATTTATCCCGGTTATCATCAATCCATTTTTTTAAATTAAAAGGTGCTAAAATTGCCATAACAAATATATTTTAAAAGTGAACGATCTGGACAAATTGGCAATGCGATTACCAATTTGTCCAGCTTGCTAAACGATCGAATAAGTATCTTTCCAGGGTAAAACAATATTATTTTTTATCTTCTGGGTCTCCGTGCCGCCATAAATAAGGTAGCTTTTATTGATATTACCGCTGAGGATTTTCCAAAAATTAAGGTTATTAAAATAATCACCGTTAATTGTTTTGCCCGATTTAATTTCTATAGCGGTAAGGCTGCCTGCTTTATCAATAATACAATCTACTTCATTACCCGTTTTATCACGCCAGTAAAAACAATTATTTGATAAACCAGCATTAAACCTCGATTTTATAAGTTCAGTAATAATCAATCCTTCAAATAACGGACCTTTTATATGATGTGTGAGCAACTGCTCTGCTTTTTCAATGCCCAGTAACGAACAAACCAGCCCGCTGTCGTAAAAATATATTTTAGGCGTTTTTGTAATACGCTTATTAAAATTATTAAAATGCGGCTTTAACAAATAAATTACGTAGCTGGCTTCCAGAATACTTATCCACGATGCAATGGTATTATGCACTACGCCTACTTCTGTTGCAAGGCTTGTAAGGTTTAACTGCTGCCCATGCCTGCCCGCAAGCAGGTGCAGAAATTTTTGAAAATAGTTAAGGTTGGGTATATTTTTAATTTCCCTTACATCACGCTGCATATAAGTTTCAATGTAAGCAGGATACCAGTCGGATGGTTGTACCCGGCTGCTAAACAAGCGGGGATAAAATCCTTTAAATAAAATTTTGTGAATATCTGCGGGTAATTTTCCGGCATCTGCAAGCTCCTGCATACTAAAAGGCAGCAGCCTTAACATGGCTACCCTGCCGGCAAGTGATTGTGATACTTTTTCCTGTAATAAATAATTATGTGAGCCCGTTAAGATAAACCTGCCCTTCTTACCACTTGCATCAACATGTGTTTGTAAATATGAAAACAATTCAGGAACCCTTTGCACCTCATCAAATATAACGCCTTTGCCATACTGCTCTAAAAATCCACGCATGTCAAGCAATGCTCTGCGGCGGTTATCTATATCTTCAAAACTTATATAATCGTATTTAGGAAAACAATGTTTTACCAGAGTACTTTTACCGCTTTGCCGTGGACCGATAACCGATATTACCGGAAATTGCTTTGCCAATGACAATAATTTTGCCTGTTGATGACGCTGAATCATAGCATAAATATATATCTAATTCTGGACAAATTGGTAATCCGATTACCAATTTGTCCAACTCTTACTCCAATAAAAATATCGTATTTTTGGTAAATGAAACTTGATATACCATATCATCTGGAAAATTTTATTGGTGGAAATTTCATTGGTCCGCTCAGCGGAAAATTTATAGACAATGTAAACCCTGCAACCGGTGCTGTTTATGGACAGATACCAGACAGCAATGAAAAAGATATTGAGGTCGCTGTTGAGGCTGCTAAAAAAGCCTTCCCAGCCTGGAGTGTTTTACCAGCTGAAAAAAAATTCCGCATACTTAACAGGATCGCTGAACTGATTGAAGACAACCTGGAAGAACTAGCACTTGCCGAAACCAACGATAATGGAAAACCTTTGTGGTTAAGTAAAGAGGTTGACATCCCAAGGGCCTCATCCAACTTTCGTTTTTTTGCAACAGGTATTATGCATTTTGCAAACGAAAGCCACCAGATGGAAGACAAAGCAGTCAATTATACTTTGCGTCAACCCATTGGCATTGTTGGTTGCATTTCTCCCTGGAACCTTCCTTTATATTTATTTACCTGGAAGATAGCACCAGCCCTGGCAGCGGGCAATTGTGTAATTGCAAAACCTTCGGAAGTAACGCCTGTTACGGCTTTCCTATTAGGAAAAATTTGTAAAGAAGCCCGACTGCCCGATGGTGTTTTAAATATTGTACATGGCATTGGCCAGCATTGCGGCGAGGCCATTGTAAAGCATCCCGACATTAAAGCCATTTCATTTACAGGCAGTACCAAAGCCGGTGAACGCATTGCATCCATTGCTGCTCCGATGTTTAAAAAATTATCATTAGAACTCGGTGGTAAAAACCCAAACATTATTTTTAATGATTGTAACTGGGAGAAAATGCTGACCGAAACAATCCGCTCTTCTTTTGGCAACCAGGGACAAATATGTTTGTGCGGCAGCAGAATATTGCTTGAAAGAAGTGCTTACGAAAATTTTAAAAAGCATTTCATCCCTATTATAAAAAAATTAACGGTTGGCGATCCGCTGGATGAAAAGAGTAAACAAGGTGCCATTGTAAGCAAAGTTCATTTTGAAAAAATAATGAACTGCATTGCAATTGCTAAAGAAGAAGGAGGCACCATTTTATGTGGTGGCAATGCTGTAAAGTTAACAGGCAGATGTGCCGAAGGATATTTTATTGAGCCCACTATTATTGAAGGGCTTGATCAAAGTTGTAAAACTAACCAGGAAGAAATTTTTGGTCCTGTTGTTACCATACAG
>JBKJLT010000133.1:0-3968 GCA_046596765.1 Ferruginibacter sp.
GAAAATGCAAAAGTAGAAGTTGTTAAACTGGAGGAAATTGTAAAATCGGGTTCACCAATACCTGCGGTAAAACCGGCCACAGTAACAAAGAAAATTGACAGCGCAAAAACTGAGCTCGAAAAACTATATGCACAAAGGCCACGCAAATTTCAAAACGGAATCTGGTATATACAAGTGGGCAGGTCTGGCATTTTATCCAGAGATAATGCGGTGCCAAAAAAATCGCCGCTCGACTCATTTATCATCCGGGAGCCAAAAGAAGCTTTAGATGAAGGTTTGATAAGCAAATCGGAGTATAAAGAATTTAAGCGGTCTTCTTCCATCCGTATTTATTACCCAAGGTGGTTTCCATTGGATTCGGTGCTGCCGCAAAAGCCGGCTACCGTTGTTGAAAAGCCGATGTTTGTTACAAAAACAAATAAGATTCCCGATTCTTCTATTTTAAAAATTCTGGACAGAACCAGGTGGGAAAACGCCACCATTGTGGGTGATGTTACCGGCAGCATGTACAAATACACGGCCCAGCTTTTGTTGTGGGTAAAATCAAACCCCATTGGCAGCTTAGCAAAAAACTTTGTTTTTTTTAACGATGGTGACCGTACACCCGATAAGGATAAAAAATTAGGCAGTACCGGCGGCATTTATTACAAAACCTGCAATAATTATATTGAAGTTGAAAACCTGCTAAGAGGAACCATGTTAAAGGGCAATGGTGGCGACTTTCCTGAGAATAATATAGAGGCTTTGCTGGCGGCAGAAAAAGCTTTCCCCGCAAGCGGATTCCAGGTTATGATTGCCGATAACTGGGCGGCCATAAAAGATAAAGTGCTGTGGCAGCATCTTACAAAACCGGTAAGGATTGTGGTATGCGGCGCCACCGAGTTTAATGTAAATATTGATTATTTAAACCTGGCCCGTAAAACCAAAGGCTCTGTTCATTTAATGGAAAGTGACCTGTACAACCTTGCCGGATTAAAGGAAGGAGAAATTTTAAAAGTTGGCAAGAATACTTTTGTGGTTAAAAATGGAATGTTTGTAGAGACGGGAGATGAATTTCATAAATAAAAGTTAGTTACAAGACAACTTGTGGTGGAGCACAGTAATGCTGAAAATTATTTTATTTAGGCTTGTTCTTTTTAAAATTAGTTTCTATAACAGTATTTGCCAGGGTTTCATTCTTTTTGATCATGGCAACATCTTTCAATTTGAACATAAAAGTAAAATCATCCTCAAAAACCGGCCATTTTTCAACAACTTCCCTGTTTCCCCAGGCATCGAATGATTCATAATAAAATTTAACAACGATCTTATACTCTCCCTCTTCTTTAAAATTATCGCTGTTGATCTCGCCGTATAAAGGTGCAGCAAATAAGCCTGCATCAAATCTTTCAATACCCGACATAACAGTTGTTGCTTTTGCCGGCTCGGGCAATATGTCAAAATTTAAATAGGTTTTATTTTTATCCTTTTGCTCCAGTAAACATATATTCAAAGTATTGTGTCCCATTTCCTCTCCGTTGCGATATACAAAAACCCGGTGTAAGAGATAAGAATAGGGAAACCCACTGCCGGGGGTTGGGTCCCATACTTTAAATGCATCTTTCACACTCTGACCCTCCAACTCAAGTCTTCCATAAATAAATTCAGCCGAAGCAAAAGACTTTTTACTGCCCTCATTACCTGTTGTAAAAGGTTTATTTGAAAAATACATTTTACCCTTTACTTTTTCCTTGTTCACAGGTAATTTATAAGCCGTAAAGCAAATAGTACCCAGCATCATAAAAATTAAATTTCTCATACCCGTTTATTTATTAGTGAACAATAATGTTATGGTACAGCCTAACGCAATTGAAAAGGATAATGTAAATCAAATGGATTTTATCAATATTTTGCTAAGATCAGGGCTTTTATTAATTAATACCACCAGCGTCGAAAATTACAAAGTGCAGTATGGCGATTCAATTATTTTCTTTACCAATATGGTCTTTTTAAAAAAGTGCTGAGTTAATAATGAATAACTACCATTCCAGCAGCACCTGCCGAGCTGTTAACAAGGTAAGAACCACCACCACCACCAGGCACCCTGCTTATATTATTACCTGTGAATCTGATATCTGAAAACGCAGGAAAAACTCCCGGCGCAGAAATATAAAAAGTTCCTTTGGCACCCGTATTCACGCTATTGGCACCATCGCCACCATTGCCCATTTCGCCAATTTCATAAAAGGTAGAAGTGCCGGCCTGTGCGTAATTCTTTTTAGATACTGTACCCCGCTGACCAACCATTCCAAGAAATGCAGTAAATCCCGGGTCAGCATAAAAACTGCCCCCTTCGCCACTTGCATAATAGCTGCCTGCGCTGTTATAAATGGCGCCAGAACCACCCTGTGCATTAATTTCAAACCCACCGATGATTACTTTTGAAAGGGTGCCACTTGAACCACTGACATTTGAACTAGCCGCTCCGGCTCCACCTGTACCCACAGTGAAATTAATATTTGCCCCCGGTGTAACTGTAAAAGCTCCCAAAATATATCCACCACCACCGCCACCACCTACGGAAGCGGCACCACCGCCGGCGCCCCAAAGTTCGATAGCAATTTTGGTTATGCCTGCGGGCACGATCCAACTGCCGGTACTCAAAAAAGTAGCAAAGTTTTTATAATTACTGAGATCTCCCCAAACTAAAGTGCCGCTTCCATTTTTCATTAACACCTGGTTAGGCTGGCCATCAACCCCGCTGGCCTTTATGGTACCATTTACATTAATATTACCATTTACATCAAGTTTTTCTGCGGGTGTTGGCGTGCCGATTCCAACATTTTGAGCATGAACAAAAAGAGCAGCTCCTGTAAACATTGCAACCAGTAATTTTTTTTTAAAAAGCATAACCCAATTTTTTAGACCATTAAGTTAAATATAATTTGTTGTATTTTATGCATGGCATAGCAGGTATTTTGTGCGGGATATACATAAAACTGTATTTTGATAATGACGCCTAAAGCAAAAAATGATTGATTGCCAGAAAGAGATCGTCCTGTAAAAAAAATTGGTTATAAATAGTAAATCCTGTTATTATTTAACTAAGCCGTATGCTTTCGCTGAGCGTCACGTAGCGGTAAAGACGGTGGTTTATGAATTGTAACTATAAAAAAGAAGGTAACGTATTGTTCATTGTTGGGCAATAAGACCTGACAACGGCGAAAATTGTGGCGAGGGGAAACAGGTTTAAATTTGGCACACGTACTCCAACGCTCATCTACCGGGCTGCAAATCTGCAGTTGGGTTATTTTACAATAACTTTATGCCGATGCAAAAAATTTTTACCGCTTTCTTCGGAGTATGTGTTATACTTTCTTTACAAAACTGTAACAGGCATTTGTGCACAGCATCTTGCGGACAAAAAAATAATGTACCAGCAGATTTTATTGATTTACCGGACTCTGATAAGCACTACCAGTATATCAAAAATTACTTCCTGCTTTCTGAGCAACGAAAACTGGAAGCATGGTACAGTACTTATTTAAATAAATGCACACAATTTTATAAAATTGAGAACCCCACAAAGGATTCTATACTCAATCTTATAAAAATTTATTGGGTAACATCGGATGAACAAAAGCATGACATACAATCCATACAATGGCACCCATTAAAAAACGGAGCAGAAGTGTTTGTTACGATGAATTACAGCTACCGCATTATTGCCGAAAACCGGGTGAAACAGATTCCCAAATTAAAATTGCAGATGATGGTTAACCGGCGGAATAAAGTGATAAGTATTAAGGAGGTTAGCAGGGGATAGTAGCAGCAAGGCGGCATACTGATGTAGTTAGCTTGCGTGTTAGGATAAAAACCAACAGCGGTGAAGTCATTACCAGTTTTTTAGCATTTTAACCACCTCTTCATGGGTATAAAATTCGCCACGCTTTATTTTTTCCATCGCTTCATCAATTTCTTTATTGTAT
>JBKJLT010000272.1:0-7201 GCA_046596765.1 Ferruginibacter sp.
TATATCCAATCCTTCAATTTTAAAACCTGCCTGCGGTATTTTTTCCATTTCCATTTTTCCTTTAGCACCTACAAATAAAATTTCAGTTTGCGGCTGCTGTTTTAAAATGGCATTTGCTATTGCAATCGCCGGAAAAATGTGACCACCGGTTCCGCCGCCTGCTAATATGATTCTATTTGTCATTGTTTACATCATTTTCAACAGCTGCAATTTTTGAACCTTCCAACTGCTCCACGTTTCTTGCTACACTTAAAATAATTCCGATGGATAGACAGGTAAATAAAAAACTACTGCCACCCATACTCACCAGCGGTAAAGTAACACCTGTGTTTGGAAAAATATTTACGTTAACCCCCATGTTTGCTATGGCCTGTATAACCAGCATAAAACTTAAAGCCAGCGCCAAAAAAGCACCGAAAGCATAAGGGCATTTGCGATACAATCTGATGCACCGGTATAGAAACAGTAAATAAATAAACACCATAAATGTGCCGCCAAACAAACCGTATTCTTCCAGAATAATTGCAAAAATAAAATCGCTGTAAGAGTGCGGTAAAAAATTACGTGCATGACTGTTACCCGGCCCCAGGCCAAACCAGCCACCTTTTGCAATTGCAATTTTTGCCTGGTTTATCTGGAACAGTTTTTCATTGGCATCTTCCTTATTACTGTACATGAATGTTTGAATGCGGCCTATCCAGGTAGGTACACGGCCAACGGAAAAAATGGCCGGTATATCTTTTGCACGATGTTCGGTTTTATCATACGTACTTACTGCAACAGAAAATAAAATAATTACCGGTATAGATATAATACCGATAGTAAGCAAAATATGTTTGGTACTTACCCTGCCAATAAACATAATAAGAATACTTGTGCCGCCAATAAGCAATGCAGTTGAAAGATTGGCTGGCATTATTAACAAGCAAGTGATAGCAACCGGAATAATGATTGGTAAAAATCCTTTTTTAAAATCTTTTATAACAGCCTGCCTGCGGCTTAGCTGTCTGCTTAAATACATAAACAGTGATAATTTGGCAAGATCGGAAGTTTGAAAAGTCATGTTGATGACAGGTAACTTTATCCATCGGGTTCCGGCATTTAATGTTTGCCCAAAAAAAATAGTATAAATCAATAGTAAAACAGAAACAATAAATAAAGGCAAAGCTATTCTTGAATAAATGGTATAATTAACCCGGTGTGCAAAATAAATAATCAGCACTCCAAGAATAATAAATCCAAATTGTTTGAACAGGTAACTCTCGGTACTACGGCTGTATTTATATGCAAGTGACCCGGTACTGCTGTATACTACCAGCAAACTTACCAGCGTAAGAATAATTACAATACCCCAAATAACACGATCCCCCTTGGTTTTATTAACAAGGTTGCCACCCATATTACTCAGGTTGGGTGTAAAAAATGATCTTATGTTTATTTCATCTGCCATAAACCCAGAGGGTTTTATTTTTTTAACTAAGAGGACAAAAGAGAAAAAAAGATTGGTAATTATCTTTTTCTCTTATTAGCTCTATATTTATAATTTTATTTTTTTATGGAGTAAGAAATGTATAAATCTTCTTTTTACTCCTTCCCTCTTTTTTCACTCTTAGCTTACAACTCCTTAACCGCCTGTTTAAATTGATTCCCCCTGTCTTCATAATTTTTAAACAGGTCAAAACTTGCGCAGGCCGGGCTTAATAAAACCACATCGCCTTTGCTGGCAAAATGAAATGCTGATTGTACGGCATCCTTTGCATTTTCTGTATTCACCATCAAGGCAACAATTTCACCAAACGCTTCATGTATTTTCCTGTTCTCGGTTCCCATACAAACAATGGCTTTTACTTTTTCTTTTACCAGTTCTGTAAGCAAAGCATAATCGTTGCCTTTATCAACGCCACCTAAAATCAGTATTACCGGCTTTTCCATACTTTCCAAAGCAAACCAGGTGCTGTTAACATTGGTTGCTTTACTATCGTTAATGAATTCCACATTTTTAATAGTTGCCACCGTTTCCATACGGTGCTCCAGGCTTTCAAAAGTTTGGAGTGCCTCTCTTATTTTTTCCTTACGGATATCAACCGCCGTAGCAGCCAGGCTTGCAGCCATACTGTTGTATTGATTGTGCCTGCCCTTTATAGCAAAGTCTTCAATACTCATCTGCATCTCTTCGTTTTTCCATTTCAGGTGCATTTTTGCGTTCTGCAAATAAGCTCCTTGTGGCAGTTGTTTACTCATGGTAATGGGTGCTAGTGTTGATTTAATGGGATAATTGTTTATTGTTTTCACAGTTACTGCATCATCCAGGTTATAAATAAATACATCTTCCGGCTGCTGGTTCATTGCTATCCGGTATTTACTGCTGATGTAGTTTTCAAATTTGTAATCGTATCGGTCTAAATGATCTTCTGTTATGTTTGTAAGCACTGCCACATCGGGCCGGAAAGTTTTTATATCATCTAATTGAAACGAACTTATTTCGGCTACATACAATTCTTTTGGTTCTACAGCTACCTGTTTTGCAAAAGAAAATCCGATGTTACCAACCATAGCACAATCGGCACCGCCGGCTTTGCAGATATGATAGGTCAGGGCTGTGGTGGTTGTTTTACCGTTACTGCCGGTGATAGCAATGATCTTACTTTTACCTTTATAACGGTATGCAAATTCTATTTCGCTGATCACATTAATTCCTTTTGCACGAATCTGCTTTACCAATTCATTTTTATCTGGAATGCCAGGACTCTTCATTACTTCATCAGCACTTAAAATTCTTTCTGTTGAATGTTGAGCTTCTTCAAATTCAATTTCATTCAACTGCAATTCCATCCGGTAATGGTCTTTGATGGCAGAACCATCGCTTACAAATACATCATACCCCTTTTGCTTTGCAAGCAAGGCTGTGCCTACACCGCTTTCGCCAGCACCCAGTATGACTAATCTTTTATTCATTTTAATTACAGTGTTTTACTTCTTCAGTGAAGTAAAAAAGGTTTTTCAACAGCATAGAATTTAACGGTCCGCTTATTAATCAAATCAACCTAAACTTCTAAAAAATGGTTCTTCAACAGCATAGAATTTAACGGGTCCGTTTATTAATCAAAATCAACCAAAACAAAAAAAGGGTTCTTCAACAGCATAGAATTTAATAGGTCAAAGTTTTCAATCAGCCTGAACTGGTTGTTTTAATACAGGATATTGGAAGCTGAAAAACTTAGCTTTACTGTAGGTAAGGTGTCAGTTGGGTTTTTCAAAGCTTGTTATCGTAGTTTCAGCGTTACTATTGCTAAAACCACACTTAAAATTGTTATGATCCAGAAACGTACTGCAATTTTACTTTCGTGATATCCCAGCTTTTGGTAATGATGATGCAACGGACTCATTAAAAAAACACGCCGCCCCTCACCATACTTTCGTTTGGTATATTTAAAATAGCCCACTTGTATCATCACGCTTAAATTCTCTACCAAAAACACAAAACAAAAAATGGGTATCAGCAATTCTTTACGAACAATAATTGCCAGTGCCGCAATGATACCGCCCAATGCAAGGCTACCCGTATCGCCCATAAAAACCTGCGCCGGGTAAGCATTGTACCAGAGAAAACCGATACAGGCGCCCACAAATGCAGCAATAAAAATTGACAGTTCGCCCAGATTGGGGATATACATGATATTGAGGTACTCGGCAAACTTTATATTACCACTCACGTAAGCAAATATGCCCAGGCAAATACCAATGACAGCACTTACACCGGTTGCCAAACCATCCAGGCCATCGGTAATATTAGCACCGTTACTTACGGCTGTTACAATCAGAATTACAATAATGATGTAGAGAATGTATGCGTACCCTTCCCAACTTTTTGGTAAAAGTTTTGCATAATTAAATTCATGGTTTTTTACAAAAGGTATTGTGGTGATCATTGATTTCGCATTTGTAAAAACTCTGGTTTTCCCATCTACTATAACCGTATCGTATTTTGCATCAGGGCTATGCAGAATTTGTGAAACTGTATCTGTAGGTTTTACAATTTCTCTTTTTACTACTACACTCGGGGTAAAATAAAGAGTAGCACCAACTATGATACCCAACATCACCTGTCCAAATATTTTAAACCTGCCTGCCAAACCATCGCTATCACTTTTCTTATAAGCAACACCCTTTGCCTGAGCAATTCTCTTCGCCCTTATTTTTAAGTAATCATCAATAAAGCCAATGGTACCCAGCCAAACCGTACACAACAACATGAGGCGTATATAAACTTTATCAAGATTAGCCAGTAATAGGGTCGGTATTAAAATGGCCAGCAGGATGATGATGCCACCCATTGTTGGTGTGCCTTTCTTTTCATTTTGTCCGGCCAGGCCAAGGTCACGAACCGATTCGCCCAGTTGTTTTTTCTGCAAAAACTTTATCAGTGTTTTGCCGTATACGGTTGTTATCACCAGGCTCAATATCATTGCCAGCATTACCCTAAAGGTGATGAACTGAAAAAGATTGATACCCGGAAAACGGAACCCTTCTTTAGCAAGCCAGTTAAAAATGTGATACAGCATAAATTCTGTTTTGGGTTTTGTGTTTCGGGTTTTGTGTTTGCTTTCTGCAACATCAGCCCTTCAACTTTAAACCATTTTTATTTTTCAAGGAGTTCAAACATTTCATTCAAAATCTTCTTATCATCAAAATCATACTTCACTCCTTTTATATCCTGGTATTTCTCATGTCCTTTACCGGCTATTAAAACAATGTCATCGTTACCCGCTAAGCTTACTGCTGTTTTAATGGCTTCCTTTCTATCGGCAATAGAAATAACTTTTTTTTTTGCCGCCGCATTCACGCCAGCCTGCATATCTTTTAAAATCTCAAGCGGGTCTTCGCTTCGTGGATTATCAGAAGTAAGAATCACTTTATCACTATACTCACAGGCCACTTCAGCCATAACTGGTCGTTTTGTTTTATCCCTGTCACCACCACAACCAACCACCGTTATTACCTGCTCATTTCCCTGCCGCAAATTTTTTATGGTTGCCAACACATTTAATAAAGCATCGGGCGTATGGGCATAATCAACAATCCCTTTTATTTTTTCTTTTTTACTCACCATATAATCAAATCTTCCTTCCGCACCATCCAGGCTGCTTAACACCTGCAACACGGTATCTTTATCCTCTCCCAGGCAAACGGCTGCGCCATACACTGCCAGTAAATTATACGCATTAAATTCTCCTATCAGCCGGAAGTAAACTTCTTTTTCATTCACCGTCATGTGCAAACCCTCAAGACTATTGTCTAATATCTTTCCTTTAAAATCAGCCATGGTTTTTAAGCTGTAGAAATATTTCTTTGCATTTGTATTCTGCAACATGACAGCCCCACGTTTATCATCGGCATTGCTGATGGCAAATGCAGTTGATGGTAGTTTATCGAACCACGATTTTTTTACCCGTATATATTCATCAAATGTTTTGTGATAATCAAGATGATCATGTGTAATGTTGCTGAACAATGCCGCACTAAACTGCAGGCCGGTAATTCTTCCCTGATGTATAGCATGACTGCTGCATTCCATAAAAACATACGCACAACCTTCATCAAGCATCTGCTTAAGCAAAGCATTTATTGTAACTGCATCAGGCGTTGTGTGCGTTGCCTCAATTATTTTATCAGCTATCTGATTTTGCACCGTACTTATCAACCCACATTTGTAACCCAATGCAGTAAACAGTTTCCAGAGTAATGTTGCAATGGTGGTTTTTCCGTTTGTGCCTGTAACGCCAACCAGTTTTAATTTCAATGAAGGTTCGCCATAAAAATTATGACTCATGTACCCGGCAGCTTCAGCAGCATTATCAACCTGTACATAGGCAATATCATCTTTAATTACTGAAGGCAAAGTTTCACAAACAATAGCCATTGCACCTTTTTCAATAGCACTTTCAATAAATTCCTGCCCATCAGTTTTAGTGCCTTTTAATGCAACAAAACAATCGCCTGACTTTACTTTACGGGAATCAATATGCAAACCATTTATTTCAATATTGGTATTACCCTTTACAGAGCGCATAGAAACTTTATATAGTATATCCTGCAGTATCAATTAAGTATTAAAGCGATGTTTTGGTTTTTATTAAAATTTGTTCCTGATGCTAAAGACTGGTTCATTACCCTGCCCCTTCCGGTTGCTGTAACTTTCAGTCCCATATTTTCCAGTAAATACACCGCATCCTTCAAACCCATTCCTACAACATTAGGGGTTACAGAACCGGATGTTGAATTTGAAACAGGCGGTGTGTTTAATATGCCGGAATTATTTTTTATTTGTGCTGATCGCCAATAACCTGAACTACCCGAATCGGTGTAAGGCAGATTAAGTGAAGTAAAAATGGAACTCAATTCACTTTTCATTCCAAAATAATTATACAGGCTACTATCCATTTTATCTGCGGCTATATATTTTCTTGTGCTGAGATAACTACCATAAATACGATCACTGATCTCTTTAAAAACCTTGCCTGAAACATCGGCTCCATAAATCTTTATTGATTCTCTGCTATTTTGAATAACTACAGCCATAGTATATTTTGGCTGGTTTGCAGGAAAATATCCAATGAAAGAAGCCTGGTAAATTTTATTGCCTTTATTATAACCCCTGTTATCCAATGCTGTAACTGCTGTGCCGGTTTTACCTGCAATACTGTAAGTTGAATCTTTAATAATTCTTGCAGTGCCGTGCTCCCCTTCTACCACCGCAAGTAAACATTCCTTTAGCTGGGCAAGAGTTTCATCGCTGCAGATTTTTTCTACCAATACCTGTGGCTTTATGCTCTTCACTTCTACACCATATTGTTTTATAGAACTTACCAGATAAGGTTTCATCATTTTGCCATTGTTGGCAACAGCATTATATAACATGAGCATGTGCAGTGGTGTAACCAACTCTTCGTAACCATGTGCCATGTAAGGAATGGTAGTATTTGCCCAGCTACGGTTTGTAGGTTTTTTTATGGTTGGTTTGCCCGACGCCGCAGTAAGATCAATTCCGGTAAGCGTATCCAATCTATACTTGTGTAAATGAGCAATAAATTTTGAAGGCTGACTGTGATAATACTGATCGGCCAGTTTTGCAAATGCCACGTTGCTGCTTCTCTCAAATGCGTCTTTAACAGTTATCTCTCCTGTGCCTAAATGCGAATCC
>JBKJLT010000209.1:0-2764 GCA_046596765.1 Ferruginibacter sp.
AAACGCTTTTGAATACGCTCCCTTTTCTAAATAAATATTACCGATATTATGCAAAACTAAAGGTTGTGAAGCTGTTTTTAAAGGCAACAGTTTTTCATAAATATCCATTGCTTTATCATACTCCTTAAGTTTAACGTATGCCGAGGCAAGATTGGATTTGTATTGCACCAGGAACTCAGAGTAACCTGCATCTGCAGGGTTTAACAGGCTGATTGATTTGTTGAAGTAATTGATACTTTGCCGGTAATTACCCGTTTGATAATATAAGGCACCAACTTTATTATAGAGCCGTTCCACTTCCGGCAGCTTTTTGTATTTATTGGCTATTTGTTCTGCCAGTTTAAAAAAGTACAAAGCAGAATCATAATTATTAAGTGTGTAGTAAGATGAGCCTGTAAATAAAACAGGTAAAAAAAATAGGGAATCGGGTAATGATGGAGCTGTTTTTCTGAGCCCGTTTGCTTTTGAAAATCTGGCAATGGCTGAAGCATCATCATTTTTTGCCTGGTACAAAATGCCGGTTTTTGTGTAGCAATCCACCAAAACCGGTTCGTACATTTTTTGGGTAGTAAGCAGGGCTATAACTTTTTGGTAATTTACCAGCGCCAGGCTGTCTGTAATATCGGTAGGGTTATCAGTGTTGTAATAATTTTCTGCTGCGGTGTAAAATGCCTGGTAAGCAGTTGATTTATTTTGCTGCTGGCCACAAAGCAGCAAAATACCTGAAAAAAATAAAAATAAAAAAGTAGCTGATGATTTATTCATAGTAAACCTGTGCTATCAAAGATAACACATGTTCATCCTAAAATCTATAAAGGAACTATTCGCCAAGAATTACAACGCAGGGTGGTCTTTTTCCCTTACCGCTAAGGCTGTTCTGCGTTATATTACCGGCTGTAAAACCCTGTATGGGCGTATTGTTTGTGTTGCTGAAGTTATTTATAACAGTGCCATTGCGCCCGTTCAACAAATCCCAAACCTGCTGGTTAACATCGCTGAGTTTTTTAAAATAAAATATTTTAAATTTTATTTTGTTACCACCTTTGCCGCTGCGGTCGTTAAGACGAAAGTTGAGCGTAAACTCTTTGCTTGAACCATTTGCGGGTGTTGATCCAAAAACACCGTTACGTACCGTTTGTGCTAAATTTATTTTTGCATTGGTTAAATCCAGGGAGCAACCGCCGCCATTGCAGCCGCCACCTTCATCAAATAAAGAACCACTGCCAGAGCCTGGCAAAACATTACCAATGGCCGCATTGTAAAGTGGTTTAACAATTGAATCGCTTGTCTTGATTGTATAAACTCCATCCAGAAAATTAATACCCGAAATGGTGATCAATGTAGAATCTTTCACCAATCCATCTGTGCTTCTGTAATACACTCGGTACTTTATTCCCGTTTCACTATCATGAATTTTAATTTTTCCTGTGTTTGGGTCAATTTCGAGCCCATCGGGAAATGCAGAATAAATACCATCCCTTGGGATTACAGGGTTTAGTATCTGCAATTCTGATTGCTCTCCCAACGGATATAAAACTGAATCGGAATAAGCAAATTTGTATGTAGCAGGAGTAGTGCCGCCACCGTATGAACTATCACTCTTATTGCAGGCGCTGAAAAAAATAATAGCTGCCATCATAAGCAAAAAAAATAGCCCTGACTTATTTTTTATATTTATCATAATTGTCTGGTTAAGTATTAGTAAACCTTAATTATTAAAATGTAACCGCTTATTTAATATTTTTTTAAGCCGGTAATCCATTTTTTTGATATGTAAAGATAATTAATCCTTTTCAGGAGTAAAATCTTTAACATCTTCAAAATACGCTTAGAAAGCCAACGCCACTCATCATACATACTCTACCACTCTTGAAAGCAAAAATCCCACCTGTATCTACTAAGGTTTACAAGCAGCTTAAAAAACCTTAGTAGAAACCAGCATCAATTGCAGCCAACCTCATTACCTTATTCTTTAACTTAATGACATTGCCCTTTGGGGCCTTTTTATTTTTATACCAGATTCAGTTTTTTATGGGGTCATCGTTGCGAACTTGTTCTGTTCTTCTTTCTTTTTAGTAAAAAGAAAGAAGAATCAATCCTTTCATCGGCATACCAATGGGCGGCATTGAGCGAAGCCGAAATGTTATCTAAGCGAAAATTATGGTGAAAAAGTGTAGAGTATTATTTTAATTTTTTAAAGTATTTTTGAGGATAGTAATGGACTATATAAACTACATAAACAAAACTTTAAAGCCCCGTACCACAGAAAAGGAAATTGTGCTTGACCTTTTTGCCGGTTGTGGAGGTTTATCATTAGGCTTTGAAGCAGCAGGATATAAAACGATTGGCTACGAAATGAACGTAGCAGCCGCCGAAACATACAGACAAAACTTAAATAGCGATTGCCATGCTGTAAAACTTGCCTTGGACTTTGAATATCCGAATGCTGAAATAATTATTGGCGGTCCTCCATGTCAACCATTCAGTGTAGGCGGCCATCAAAAGGGTATTGAAGATGCAAGAGATGGATTTCCCATTTTTATTGACGCAGTAAAAAAACTACAACCTAAAGCGTTCATGTTTGAAAATGTTAGAGGATTACTTTACAGCAATAAATGGTATTTTGAATTGGTTATCGAAGAATTAAGAAAACTAGGTTACCTGATAGATTTTAAACTTTTAAATGCTGTAAACTATGGAGTTCCCCAAAACAGAGAACGCTTATTTGTTTTCGGACATCGTACAAAGTTCAATTTTCCAAAAC
>JBKJLT010000320.1:0-2894 GCA_046596765.1 Ferruginibacter sp.
TTTTATTTGAGTACAGCATTTGTAAATGCAAAAAACTCAAATAAAAGGATTGCAGGTTTGATTTTGCCCGGTCAATATATCCATCGCTGCTGATGCGGCTTACACGGCCATCAATAGTAAAATGCTTACCCATAATACCGCTTCCAAACTGGATATTGTTTTTAAGAGTATTGAATGAACCAAAACTGTTGTTGGTGGCAGCATAAAAATCTTTATTCAGTTCATTGGTGGCAATATTGATGGTGCCGCCAAAAGCCCCTGCACCATTTGTTGAAGTACCTATGCCACGCTGTATTTGAATACTGCTGGCCGAAGAAGCAAAATCGGGCAGGTCAACAAAAAATGTACCCTGGCTTTCCGCATCATTATAGGGTATGCCATTGAGCGTAACATTAATACGGGCTGCATCGGTACCACGTATGCGTATGCCGGTGTAGCCTACGCCATTACCTGCATCTGAATTAATAACTACCGATGGGGTTTGATTCAGCAAAAAGGGGAGATCCTGCCCCAGGTTATTTTTTCCAATTTCTTTTTTGGTAATATCTGTTTTTGCAAAAGGTGCTTTCTCTCCGGCCCTAACTGCCAGCAGTTCTACCGGCTGCAGGTAAGCAGTGTCATTAAATTTCTTTTCCTTTTGTGCAAATAAAACAAATGCACCGGAGCACAAAAATGCACATACAAATAACTTCTTCATCATTAAAAAATTGAGCTGAAAATCCGGGGGAGTAAAAATCCGTTTGCTCCCTTTCCCGGTTGGGTTGGAGGAGCTGTATTTTCTCCCTTCGCAGGCATTATCCTGTGCAGGTTATCGGGTATTATCTCAGCCTCTTTTTGTCATGTTGAGCTTGTCGAAACATTACAAAAAAAAGCACCCCGGAAATTCAAACGGTTAAAAGAACTTTTGAAACACGAAGGTAGGGGAGTTTTTAGATAATTTTAAAAATTGTGTAACAAAAGCATATTTCGGTTCGTATAGATGGCAAGTACAGCCACGAAATTAATTAATCAGGATAATCATTTTGCGATTGATTGTCCTGATTTAATTGTTTCGTCTTTTAAAAATCATAAATTAAATAAAGATGATGAAGAGTATATTTTTAGTGATTGCAATTATGTTTACTGTTTGTACAGCAAATGCACAAAACGAAGTTGTAGTTGACCCCAATGCATCGGTAAGAAATTTAACCGGACAATTTGATGCTGTAAAAGTTTCGGGAGGCATTGACTTGTATTTATCGCAGTCGGATAATATTGCTGTGGCTGTAAGTGCGGCTAATGAAAATTATAAAGCAGGAATTAAAACAGTTGTAGAGGATGGTACACTCAAAATATTTTACGAAGGCGAAAAAAGCTGGAGTAGAAAAGACCGTAAGATGAGGGTTTACGTTTCTTTCAATGATCTTAAAAAAATTCATGCATCGGGAGCGTGCAATATTATTGTTGCCGGAACTGTAACAACAACTGCATTGGTGCTGCACATGTCGGGTGCATGCGATTTTAAAGGCATTGTAAAAGTAACCACGTTGGATATTAACCTGAGTGGTGCCAGCGATGCAAAAATTTCCGGTACGGCAAATACCGTAAATATTAAAAGCAGCGGTGCCAGCGATTTGAAGGCTTATGAATTGGTTACAGATATCTGCAATGCCAACATTTCCGGCGCATCGGATGTGCGTATTACCATCAATAGTGAATTAATAGCTTCTGCCAGCGGTGCCAGCGATATTAAATATAAAGGCAATGCGGTTATCAAGGAAAAACACAGCAGTGGTGCCAGCAGTGTTACTAAAGAGAATTAAGAACGTTAATCCGTTAATTGGTTAATCCGTTAATTTATCTTTTAGATACCAATAAACTAATAAACTGATTTACATACCTAATTCCCAAAAGCCCAGATCAAAAAAGCAGGAAGTTGTTTACTCCAACTTTCATAATCATGTTTGCCATTTGGGTCTTCAACTAATCTTATATCATCTGGCAGGCAAACATTTTTGCTTTTAATCAACTCCACCAAATCCCTGGTATCATCAACCACATCTATAATTTTGTCTTTATCACGGTCGCCGGTTTCTTCTTTGCCACCGGAATAAAACCAATATTTTAATGCGGGCTTTTTACGGGATGCTTTTAATTTATTCAGCATGATCCTGTTTTTGTCATCTGAATAATCAGCAGCTTTATCATCCTTATCACGCCACCAGAACGAACCTGAAAAAACGCCCACTTTATCAATTTTATCAGCACGGTTCCAGGCAATATCAAAAGCCGATAATCCTCCCTGCGAACAACCGGCTATGGCCACCGATTTAAATTTACGAACGGTCGCATTTTTTTTAGCGTATGGATACAACTCATTATTGATAAAGTCATCATAAAAGCCGGCTTTATCGCCCCGCTTTAAAAAATCAGGATTATCGGCCACACCGTATTCCTTCATCCGGTCTCCGGCATGTACGCCAACAATCAATAAGGGCTTGATTAATTTTTTCTTATACAAACTGTCAATGATCTCTTTTATCCTGAATTGTCCCATGTCCTGGCCATCGTTCAGTATCAATAAATTCAAATCGTTTTTATCTTCGGGCATTGGCGTGCTGATGATGGTTAATTTAACCTGCCGTTGCAGGTGGCGGCTGTACAATTCATCATCCTGCTGTTTTATTTTGCTCTTGCAACCGATGGCTGAAATCAGCAACAGTGCTAAGGTTAAGGGGAATAGATATGTTTTAATCATACTCAAATCTACTAAAGGATTGTTTATTATTTGGCAACAAAGCCATAAAACCTTAGTTTTGCACCGCGAAGTAGAGCAGCGGTAGCTCGTCGGGCTCATAACCCGAAGGTCACTGGTTCGATCCCAGTCTTCGCAACTAAATCCTCAGATCACAAGG
>JBKJLT010000395.1:0-2732 GCA_046596765.1 Ferruginibacter sp.
GGCAACCGGGAATAAAACAAATCGTTATTTACTGGCTCCATACTTATTTATTGGCTGATTACAGCAGAAAATTTAAACTATAGCGGTAATTAAAGATGAGCAATATTACTGTAATTACAAAAGACAGCAGTAAAAAACTAAGCCTGTTATGAGGATATTGCAGTTAATTTTATTTTAGACGAAAGGTGGAGACAATTATTTTATGAACCTGTTATTTTTGTAATTCATCCTGAGAATGGAGCAGCTAATCCCTAAAATTGAAATCCAAAACTTACAGCAGGCAAACCTCCATCATCGCCATAACCATAGGTTGCGGTAATTACAAATCTTGATAGAGGCGCTATCCAGATTCCCCCGCCATATCCCTGGTGCCACTTTTTGCTGGCATCATTTTTTACCCAAACCCGTCCCAGGTCATGAAAAAACAACAAGCCAACAGAGCCTGGAAAAAAGTAAGTTTGAAAATCGGCCAGTTTAATACGCAGATCAAGATTGTGGTATAACATTTTAGTGCCGGCAAACCTGTATTTGCGGTAGCCCCGCATGTTTTCTGTTCCGCTTAAATATTGTGCCTGGTAAAATTCAATGTTGCCAAAACTGATGCCGGCACCAAATCGGTTTGCAATAACTACCCTGGCCCGTTTATTAAAGCTGATGTAAAAACCCATATCGGAACTTAACCGGCTGTAATTATTGCTGTACTTACCCAAACCTGCATAGGCTGTATAATTTGTTTGCCAGTTAATACCCCTTGATGGTAACGATTTATTGTTTCTGTTATCCAGCGAAGCTATTAACTGAACACCGCCATAGGTTTTTCTTTTGCTTAAAGTTGCTGCATTTAAACCGTTGATGCTGGTTAAACTGATAAGCCTGTTTTTGTTATCGGAACTGTCGAAAGCATAATATTGAAATGCAGGCCCGGCTGTTATTGAAAATGAAGTATTGATGTTTTTTTGTAAACCCAAAAAAGCATCGGCCAGCACAAATCTTGCCCGGTAATACTCAATATCATCTCCCTTGGTTTTATCGTAAACCGATTGGTTGCCGTAGGTAAAAAAGTTTGTTGTATTGTTGGGTGCCTTCAGATCGGCTTTAAATAAAAGGTCCATTTTGCCAATGGCATCGGTTGCCGTAAGTGCATAATTAAATTTATAAGCATTTGTTGCCAGCGAATGTGCAGCAGCAAACTGGTGTTGTTGTGCAAATGGTTTTTTACGAAAACCCTGTTTGGTATATTTAAATGAAAGGCCCAAATATAATCCGTCATCGGGGTTGTAAGCTGCGGCAATAAAGGGCGCAAGAATATCGTATTTGTATTCCCTCATGCCAAATGCATTTACTTGTGAGTTAGCTGATAATAATTTTTTGTAATTGCCTTTCCCTGCAAAACTATTTTTTTCTGTTGAGAGGTCGTAGATTTTTGTTTTGTTTGCAGCAGTTGCTGTTTCAATATCAAATTCATCTTTTCCGGCACCACCAATAACTCTTATTTTAATGCTGTTAGCATCGCTTCCATGCAGGTTGAATTTATCATTGCCTTCCAGTGCATACAAGCGTATTTCTTTTGTTTCTGAACTTAAAAATTTTCGTTCAAATATTTTTTTATCAGTTTCTTCATCTTTGTTTATTTTAAAAACCCTGATCGTTACGGATCCATCTTCATTCCTTTCTATATCAAATAGTTCTTTTTTATTACTGCCATATACGCTTACCGTTTTTGAAATGAAGCTGTAGTATTGCAGCATCTCATCAACAAAATATTGTCTTCTTTTTTTTAGTTTATCAATAATGCTTACCACTGAATAGCCCGTGATCTCCTTCGGTTGCAGGTGCATGGCGTTTGTAATAAGTTCATCCGTCATTAAGTTTACAAATGCCGTTGCAGTTTTTTCCCAATCGTTCCGGTTGAGTTCATTCAGGTAATTCCGGTCAAAGTTTCTGGCACTAAAATTAAAAGTCTTAATGTTTCTAGCCTTTGGCCTGAAGCCCTGCAATTGGGGCGTTACAGCAGGCCGGCTTACAAAATAAGGAATGAGCCCGGTGCTTATAAAAAATGGCTGGTCTCTGTCACGGGGTAATGGATAAAAGATTTTTCCCTTCCCTGTATCCTCAGCGGCCCACCGCCACTGGTCTTCGTGCCTGTCAAAATCCATTACAAACATATCCAGCAAACGTGCCTGTAAAACTGCCCGCTGATCAATATGATTATCATTGTCTTCCAAAAGTTTTATCTCCATTTTATCAGTACTCCATGTTTTATCCCCTGCTGCAGGATCACGTTCTTCCAACAGGCAAAATGAATTTGCAAAATCAACCAGAAACAAACCAAGCAGCGGATCTTTGGGTACGAAGACCAATTGAGGATTTGCATGCGGTACAGCAGCAGCAGTTGCCAATGGCGGTATAGATAATGCTGCAAAAGGATAAGAGGCAGAAACACCATCCGAAATAAGATCATTGACGAGTGTTAAACCCCGCAAATCGGGCGGCAATGCTGCATCGGTAACATTTTTCTTAATTTGCCTCAGCACATATTCTTTTCCATCCTTATTTTTCAGCCTCAATGATTTAGTTTGTCTGCCTCCTCCAATTTTAGATGGAGTTAAACCCCCGGACTCTGTTGCCAGGTTAAGCACTTTCACTTTTACAGGGGTTGTCCATTCTTTGCGGTAGTTTTTGCCCAGCATGAATGTTCTGAATCCGCCCGATTTAAATGTAGCAGATGCAAC
>JBKJLT010000405.1:0-4717 GCA_046596765.1 Ferruginibacter sp.
CGTTGGCTGCAAGCAATTTTGACAATATTCAAATCATAAAATAAATAAAATGGGAAAAGTTATTCTAGACATGGCAATGTCAGTAGACGGTATAGTAACCGACAAAAAAGGCAATTATTTGTACCCAATAAATGAATTAAAAAATTCAGAAGAACTTAATGATTTAATAAATAATGTAGGTGCAGTAGTAATGGATAAGGCTTGTTACGATATGGCAGGAGGCGATTTTACCAATTACGAATATCAAGCACCCATTTTTATTTTTGCTAAGACGGTACCGAAAAAGGTTGCCAAAGGTGAAAATGATAAGCTCACATTTACATTTGTAACCAATAACATGAAGGAAACTGTTGCCAAAGCCAAAAAGGCAGCAAAGAAAAAAAATGTAATGATTGTAGGTTGGGTTGGCGCGGCACAACAATGTTTAAAGAATGGTCTTATTGATGAAATCATCATACGCTTAATGCCCGTACTTGTAGGAAAAGGAAAAAAACTATTGGAAAATTTTGGCACTAAAGAAATTAAGTTTGAAATGATAGACACAAAATATTTTTCTACACGAACAGATGTGAAGTTGATTATTAAAAAATAAATTTTCAAAAGTGTTGACCCTTGCCAGCAGCCAACATTGTGTTTGGCAATAGCAGGGCTTGACATTGTTATCTTCCGCTGTTGTTCGCTATCAGCTTCAGTTCCAGCTTGACGTTAATAATTTGGCTGTTAGTTGTTATCTTCAACTTTAGTTTTTCAATCGGCTTCGGTTACGGGCGGACGAATTTCAAATTCCCTGCCATCGCCAAGCCCCACCGTTGAACCAACATCGCCTATTCGGCGTTGAGTTATTATTTTCATAGCTTGTTGTTTATTTTTTAATTATTAAAACTACAAGATCATGGAAAAAAAACGTTAGGTCCGCTTTCTCTAGCGGCATTGGAAAAAACCAGTCAGTATTTATCCCTTGGCCACTACAGCCCTAACACGGTTCGTAATTATTTATCTGAGTTGCGTTATTTGTTTGGCTATTATTCAGATGTGGCCCCACAACAGTATACAGAAGAAATGATGATGCAGTATCTGCTGTATCTGTCCAAAACACTTGGATGCAGCCGCGTAAAATGCAGGATGGCTGCACAAAGTATTTCTTTCTTTTTTCAGCATGTCCTCAAGTTGCCTTATATCATACCTTCCATTATCTATCCGCGGCCATCCAGTAAGTTACCGCCCGTAATGAGTACACAGGAAGTAAGGGCATTGATGGATTCTATTAAAAATGTTAAGCACCGCACGGTAGTTATGCTATTATACAGCACCGGTATGCGCCTCTGTGAAGTGTCTTCCCTGAAAATTGCTGATATAGATAGTAAAACTATGCGCATAAAAGTGGTGCAGGGCAAAGGCGCCAAAGACCGGTTTACCATTTTATCCGAACAGGTTTTGCAGGAGTTGCGGGCGTATTACCTTATATACAGACCCAAAGAATATTTATTCAATGGCTACCAACCCGGCAAGCCCCTTAGCGCCCGCATGATACAGCACCTGGTTCAAAAAGCCTGATACAACTTGGGCTTAGCAGTAAAAACTATACGGTACATACTATCCGGCATAGTTTTGCCACCCACCTGGTAGATAATGGTACCGACCTGCATACGGTTATGGAACTGCTGGGGCATAGTAGCCTGCATACCACCATGCGATATATGCATCTTACTACTGTGCGCATACAGGGCATAGTAAATCCTTATGATGCCCTGCCCAAATGGAAACCTAACAGCATATCCATAAAATGATGCTGCTATGTTACCATATACAACGCCTAAGGCAACCCTGCAACAGGTATTATTAAAACAGCGCAGCGCTTCATCCTGCATGCATGTACAAAAAGTATTACAACGTTTAAGAAGCTGCCGTACAGCTTCGTTGGGCTATCATGTGTACCGTTGTAGTGAGGAAGCCTGTGGCCATATAAAATATCAATACCACAGTTGCAGAGACAGGCATTGCCCCCAATGCGGCGCCTTAAAAAAGCAAGAGTGGATAGAGGCCCGTATGCAGGAACTCTTGCCTGTACCTTACTTCCATGTAGTATTTACCCTGCCCCATGAGCTTAATAGCGTGGTACTGGGCCATCGTATCCTGCTGTATAAGCTGTTGTTTGATGCATCGGCCCAGACCGTATTTCGTTTTGCAAAGGATACAAAATGGCTGGGTGCCCTGCCGGGTATTATTAGTGTGTTGCATACCTGGGGCCAGCAATTAAGCTTTCATCCACATATTCATTGTATTGTAAGTGGCGGAGGAATTGATGAAGGTAATGCCTGGCAGCCATCCAGAAGAAAGGGTGCGGGTTTCCTCTTTCCGGTAAAAGCCATGAGCATGGGTTATAAGGGAAATTTTTTAGAGGGATTACAGCAACACATCAAAAACAACAGGGTTGTGTTACCGGTTGGCGTGGATGGAAAACAATTACTGAATGATATGTACGCAAAAGATTGGGTGGTATATGCCAAATCTCCCTTTGGCGGGCCACATGCCGTAATTGAGTACCTGGGCAGGTACACCCACAAGGTAGCCATCAGTAATCACCGGATCAGTAGTATCAATGAGGCGGATGAAACAGTAAATTTTGCGTATAAAGACTACGCTGATGGTAACACGCAAAAAGAGATGAGGCTGCCTTATGCAGAATTTATCCGCCGCTTTGAACAGCATATATTACCCAAAAGATTTACTAAAATAAGAACCTATGGTTACCTGGCTAACAGAAACCGGCACCGGCGTATTAATGAAGTACTTAAAAAACTGCAATTGCCACAGCATAAAGGTGTAGTTACAATACCGATAGCGGTAAGAATGCAGGAACAGTATGGCATTATACTGAATCAATGCCCCTGTTGCAGAGCCAATACGCTGAAATTACTGAAAGTGTTTTACCCATGGAAGCAAAGCGATGATGGGTGATAAGCAGAAGGCTGCAAACGAAAATGGATGCAAAAACATGCAACGTTGATGGACGTAAGGCCAGAGACATGCCCGGCAAATAAAAAATAGCATGTAAAACAGTAAATTAATGAGCGCATACATTACATTTATAACAGCATCTTCCCCCCGATGGCTAAAAAAGTGGCCCAGGCAGATAACGGGAACACAAAACGAAATTTAAAAAACAACAAATAGAAAGGCTAAGTCCGATACTTTCTCCCTAATAGCAAACTTACGGCGAAGTCGGTCAACCCAAAAGTATACCACAAAGCCCCGTAACACACTTTGATGCGGGGCTTTAAAAGGGGGCCTTGCGGATACTTTTCTTTTTGTTATGTGCAACCCTGTCGGACACAGTCTTTAGCTTCTGCGAAAAGAACAATAACATAAAAAAAGGAACACTAAAAATTATGCAAGGCCACAATATTAATATGTAAATAAAATAAAAAAATGACTAATTACTCTATCATCGCTCAAGTTATAGTTGCTTTGTCAATAGTATACGTTTGGATATTTCGTTTTGATAATATCGTCAAGGAATTTAAACAATATGGTCTAAGTGATTTAACCCGTACAATAGTAGGTTCTTCTAAAATAGTTTTATCAACATTGTTGGTTGCAGGTATTTGGTATCCGGATTTGGTACTTATCCCGGCATTACTTATAGGATTTTTAATGATATCAGCACAATATTTCCATTTTAAGGCGGGTAATCCATGGCAGAAGCATATGCCCTCTTTATTCCTACTAATATTAAGTCTTTTCATTACGGCTGTATCACTAAAATTAATATAAAAATGAACTTAGTTAATGTACTGATTTTAATTTCAAGTCTGTCTTTTTTGGGTTATGGAATTTCATATTTTATATCACCACAAATGAAAAGTGAATTCAAACGCTTTGGGCTTGAAAAAGCAGGAACACTTACCGCAGTTTTAGAATTATTGGGGGCAGTTGGTCTGCTGGTAGGTTTAAAGTTTCATATCATCTTATTGATTTCTGCAGGAGGCCTAGCGATACTAATGTTTTTAGGTGTTGCAATCAGGATAAAATTTAAAGACAGTATTTTGATATCATTACCTGCTTTGTTTTTTATGATATTAAATTCATATATTTTTTTCATGTCACTACGGTGCACTAAATAATATGTTTGTACAATTCCATGGCTGTTTATTTTGGAAAAAGACTGCTTACAAAATAAAATTGTAAGTTCGTTATATAATATATTTGCATTGTTAATTTAGGCGATTCATAATTTTAAAATTAATAACATCATGTTTAAAAAGTTTACAACAACGGATAAATTATTATTTATCGCAGCATTTCTTTCGCTTATTTTTTCCGAAATATTATATTTCAAGGGAGAAACGAACGCCGCCATATTTATTGGTATCTGGGTACCCTCTATACTGGCATTCGGAATTTATTTAAAACTTCTAAACAACAGAAAAAATGACTGAGATAATACCATATTTCGCAGGCCTGATAACATTATTATTCGCAGCAGGCTTTTTATTAACATTAAGAGAAATGAAAAAACAAAAATCCTGAATGCCACATGTGGTTGAGGCAAATTTTTAATTTACATAACTGATGCCTTTTTTATAAACCCCTTCGGCAGAAAAAAAATAAACAAATACCTGTATTTATTGTTGTTGTAATAAAGCTATAAAACAACAATGCAAAATTATTTAATCATTGGAGGCTCCAGCGGCATCGGACAAGAACTGGCTGCCCA
>JBKJLT010000049.1:0-7976 GCA_046596765.1 Ferruginibacter sp.
CCAAATGAATACCCAAATTATCCGCAACAAAACAATAATAATAACCAGTACAGTTCTTTATCCATCAGTTCCCAACTACAGCGGCAGTTAACTGTTTCGGTTGATAATTATCAATACCAGGTTAATGGGAACAATGGTAACAGCGGTACTGTTAATGCGGGGCAGTTACCTGCCGGTAATCATACTATTGTTATCACCCAATTGCGCTCAACTATTTTTGGTAAGCAGGTGCCGGAAGTTATTTATAACAACTCCCTGTATTTTAAACCTGGTTATGAAACAAATATTTTTGTTGATGGGAATGGTCGAACAAATATAACTGAACGTCAGTTGTACGCAAATAATGACCAGGGTGGTTATAACAACAATGGAAAAGGTGTTGGTCATGGTTATGGAAGAGCGAAAAAGAAACACAAAAAAGATCATTGTGATAATGACGACCACGATAATAATCAATGGAACAGGAATGATAAAAATAGAAATGACAGAAGAAGCGATGATGATAATTAGCAGGTTTTAAATTTCGTATAAACAAAGAAGCCGCCCTGTTTACAGGACGGCTCTTTGTTTATAAAGGGTTTATTATTTCTTCATCACTTCCGCCATGGTTTTGCCAATATCAGCAGGGCTTGCAACCACATGAATACCGCACTCACCCATAATTTTCATTTTGGCTGCTGCCGTATCATCGGCACCGCCAACAATAGCGCCTGCATGTCCCATACGTCGGCCTGGAGGTGCTGTTTGTCCGGCAATAAAACCAACCACAGGTTTTTTATTGCCGGTAGATTTGATGTAATTGGCTGCTTCTGCTTCCATGCCGCCACCAATTTCGCCTATCATTACAATGGCATCGGTTTCATCATCGTTCATAAATAATTCAACCGCTTCTTTGGTGGTGGTGCCAATAATAGGATCGCCACCAATACCAATAGCCGTAGAAATACCAAGCCCTGCTTTTGCAACCTGGTCAGCCGCTTCGTACGTAAGCGTGCCCGATTTAGAAACAATACCAATTCTGCCTTTCTTAAAAATAAAACCGGGCATAATACCCACTTTACATTCGTCGGCTGTAATTACACCCGGACAGTTTGGCCCAATCAATCTTGTATGTTTTCCAGCCAGGTAATTTTTTACTTTCACCATGTCCTGCACCGGAATCCCTTCGGTAATACAAACTACCAGGGCAATACCTGCATCAGCAGCTTCCATAATTGCATCGGCAGCAAATGCCGGCGGTACAAAAATGATACTTACATTGGCAGCGGTTGTTGCAACTGCATCGGCAACGGTATTAAAAACGGGCTTGTCTAAATGCAATGTACCGCCTTTACCCGGTGTAACGCCACCAACCACATTGGTGCCATATTCAATCATTTGTGTAGCATGAAAAGTACCTTCTGTACCGGTAAAACCCTGTACAATAATTTTGGAATCTTTATTAACTAAAACAGCCATTTTAATGGATAATTGATAATGAAATAATTGAAAATGAATTGCGGCAAAGATAGGGGAGATGATGCGATTGGTGAAAGGGATTTTTTGGGCCCCGGCTTTTGAGCGATGATAGGGCAGAAGTGGCGACGCTCCGTTCTGGTTCAGTTCATTGACTGGGCTTTTATTAAAGTAGAGATTGAAGTTTTTGAATAAAATATTGAGCACTTGGGCAATTTGGGTGTGCTGCGGAATTATTAACTGAAAAACCATCATTTACCATTCGTGCAGCAAATCTTGGTTTACTTTCCCCAATACCTCGCCCTGTTTTTTGTATGAATAAATTTCTCAGAGTTCCTCGTGGGTCTGCTTCATTTTCGGGGTTTTCAAATGAAAATGCTTCCTCATTAAAAATGGAACTAAGTGTTTTACTATCTGCCAGAAACCATGCCTCTATTTGTTTTACTGAAACAATAACACTAATTCCTTCAGGGGCATTAATTCTTTCCTTTGTTTCGGTAATACAAACGTCTTTATCCAAATCTGTAATTATAAATATTTTTTCAGCACCTTCCTCAATCAGATTGCTTATCATCGGGGATATGTGCGCAGGCAAAAGATTTGAATTGCCTGTGGCATCAAATGCTTTAACGAATTCTAAATTATTTGCAGATAAAAACTCTTTAAAAGCCCAAGATTCAATAATTATTTTCTCAGTTTCACCTTCGCAAATGAATCCCAATTTTACCATGGTACACCTCCTCCGAAAAAATTGGTAAGCCATGCGGTGTCCATTGCCAAGCCATGCATATTTTTGCCTTTAAATTGTTTGGCTTTTGTAATGCCTTCTTCTTTATTAACTATAATAATCTCCTCAGGCTTTAATTGATTTACTAAAGTTTGTGAATGTGTATTTAACCAAATGTAATGCCCTTTTTCTTTACATTGTTCCCTAAAAAAGGTTACTAATTCTTTTATAACATAAGGATTTAAACCATTCTCAGGTTCTTCAATACAAAGAAACTGTGGTTCATCGGATTGAAAAACGGCTGTTAATAAGCACAAAATATTATAAGTTCCATCTGAAATCAAGGTTTTGCCAAAAGGTTTATTGTAACCTTTTTCATAAAACTGAATATTTTTCGATCCGCTTAATTTATTGGGGATAATCTCAATATTTTCAAAGCCAGGCCTGAATAAATCAATCCACTCTTTTATTTCTATTGAGACGTTTGTATCGTTTAAAACTCTTGATAAGACGAGTTCTAAATTATCACAGTTGAAATTTAGTTTGCTATCTGACTTTACGTTTATTTTATTTTCATCCTTAGTTGTAATAAATATCCGGGAAAAATTTTCTGCAATTTGCTCATATTCTTTTATAACAGGAGAATTTGCAGGCCATGACTTTTTAATTGGTTGAGGTCCCAGAAATCCAGAAATTTTATTTTTTATCTCTGTTTCATAAGGCTCTCTATAAAAACCGAAATTATGATGTTCAGAATTGATTACAATCCTTAAATTATTTCTATAGCCGTTAAAATTTATAAAATTCTCATATCCTCCAAAAAAATCATCCAGTTTACCATTGTTAAAAGAATAGTAGTAATTTAAGAATTCCAATGCCTCAAAAATATTACTCTTTCCAACGCCATTAGCTCCAACAAATACACTAAATGGATTTGGCTCAATCAATCTAAAATCAATTAATGATTTAAAATTATCAATATGAACACTTTTTATTTTCACAAATCTAAATTAAGGATTTTAATTTCTAATCCAGTTTATCGCCCTTCAGCATCGCATCCATATCCCTGTCATTACTTATTTTTCCTTTTGCTTCCAGCATACGCATGTCTTTGGCATCCTGTAAAAATTCAGAGGCAAAAATGAATTCGTTCAGGAGTTCGTTCTTGGAGAAGATGATATCTTTTTTATTACCTGTCCATTCTTTTTTACCCTGGTGCATGTAGAGGATGTTTTCACCAATCTCCATAACACTGTTCATGTCGTGGGTGTTTATTACGGTGGTCATGTTAAACTCACGGGTAATGTCTAATATCAGTTTATCAATTACCATGGATGTTTGCGGATCAAGCCCCGAGTTGGGCTCATCGCAAAACAGGTATTTAGGATTAAGTACAACAGCACGTGCTATACCCACCCTTTTTTTCATACCACCACTTAACTCTGCCGGGTATTTTTTATTTACATCTTTTAAATTTACCCTTTCCAACACTTCGTTAACCCGTTTTAATTTGTCAGCAAAACTATTTTTGGTAAACATGTCTAACGGAAACATGATATTCTCTTCAACAGTCATGCTATCAAACAATGCCGATCCCTGGAAAAGCATCCCTATCTGCTGGCGTAATTCTTTTCTTTCCTCAACGGTCATCTCTGTAAAACTTACCCCATCATAAATAATCTCCCCCTCATTAGGCTCAAATAAACCAACCAGGCATTTTTGCAGTACTGTTTTTCCACTGCCGCTTGTGCCGATAATAAGATTACACTTACCGGTTTCCATAACATGGCTTACATCGTTAAGTACAACCTTTTCGTCAAATTGTTTCTTTATGTTTTTAAATTCAATCATACCTTGCTTATTATAAAACTATCGCCCCTATGGGGCTTTTAAAAACCAGAAAAATTAGGTTTCTACCAATTTATCGCTTCTACGGAGCTGCTCTTTTGATTGCACAAGACATTATTTATTAAGTAAGAGCGCTGCCAAAATATAATCGGCAAATAAAATCATTACACAACTAACCACCACACTCTTTGTGCTGCTGCGGCCAATTTCCAATGCGCCGCCTTTTACATAATAGCCATAATAAGATGGGATGGTGCTGATGATAAAAGAAAAAGTATATGCCTTAACCAATGCAAAAAATACATTGTAGGGTACAAAATTCATCAATAGCCCCATATCAAAAGCATCGGCTGATATAATTTGAGTTGCCACACCCGCAAGCCGGCCACCAACAATACCCAACACCATTGATAAAACAACCAGCATGGGGATTGTAATTAAACAGGCCGCAATTTTAGGCATAATTAAATACGACTTAGTATTAATTCCCATAATCTCCAGGGCGTCTATTTGTTCGCTCACCCGCATGTTGCCCAGTTCGCTGGCAATTTTACTACCAACCACACCGGCCAGTACAATACAAACAACGGTTGGTGCAAATTCAAGAATTACCGTATCACGTACAATTTGTGCAATAGTTGTAGCCGGTATAAGCGGACTAACCAATTGATAAGATGTTTGCACCGCACTTACAGCACCCATAAAAACCGAAATGATAATTACAATGCCCAGCGATCCAATGCCTATTTCAACACATTGATGCATCAGTTCTTTCCAATACATGCGCATGTTTTCCGGTTTGGTAAACATGCCTTTCAGCATTAAAAGGTAGCGGCCAAAATGATTGAAAAAAAGCATTTTAAATGTACGATGTTTGATGTAAGATGTACGAATGTAAGATTATTTCAGTTGCAGATGCAGACGTACATCGTACATCAAACATCGTACTGATATTTATACTTCCTGCGAAGTTCTGTTTTTCCGTTTCCACCATTTACTTTTCTTTACCTCTTCCTTTGTATTGGTTTTGCATTTGGTTTGAGCATCCACAACCGCAATTAAAACCACATTAAAAATAGCCCGGATAGAACTTCCCAATTGTAAAACGTGTACCGGCTTATTTAAGCCCAGTAATATAGGGCCAATAGAATCGGTGCCACCAACTTCCTGCAATAAATTATATGCAATATTGCCTGCTGCCAGGTTAGGGAAAATAAGTGTGTTTACATCCCCATTCAGCAGTTCTGTAAAAGGATAATTTTCTTTTAAAATTTCTTTGTTAAAAGCCAAAATGCCCTGTACTTCTCCATCGCAGGTTAGCGTTGGATCTTTTTGCTTTACAATTTCCCTTGCCTTGCGTACCAGGTTTGCTTCGGAAGAATCGCTGCTGCCAAAATTGGAGTAGGAGAGCATGGCAATTCTTGGTTTGATGTTGAACTGCTTAACTTCTTTGGCAACCAATAATGTAATTTCGGCCAGTTCTTCGGCAGTAGGATTAAAGTTCACCGTTGTATCGGCCAAAAATAATGGCCCACGTTTGGTAAACATAATGTACATACCGGCAATTTTATTAACACCAGGCTCGGTGCCTATTATCTGCAGTGCCGGGCGTATGGTATCGGGATAATTTCTGCTCAGTCCGCTTATCATACCATCTGCTTCACCATTATCAACCAGCATACAACCAAAATGGTTGCGGTCTTTCATCGCTTTATGACTCTCGTACCTGTTTACACCCTTGCGCTGTCTTTTTTCAAAGAAAACATTGCCATACAGTTTTCTCAATTCTTCATGCTCATCATCAGCCGGGTTCATAATGGGCATACCTTCCAGATCTATTCCGTTTTCTGCGGCCATTTTTTTTATCTTGTCTGCTTTGCCAAGCAAAATAGGATAGGCCACTCCTTCTTCCATTACCAGTTGCGCCACTTTTAATATCTTGATATTTTCTGCATCGGCAAAAACAATACGCTTGGGATCTTTACGTGCTTTAGAGCCAATAACACGGCTTAACTGGTTATCCAAACCAAGACGGTGGTTTAAATCTTCTGCATATTTAACCCAATCAATTATGGGATATTTTGCAACGCCGCTTTCCATAGCCGCCCTGGCAACTGCCGGAGCTACGGTAGATAATAAGCGGGGATCTAATGGTTTTGGAATAATATAAGTTGGGCCAAACGTGATTGTTTTTTCGTTGTAAGCAAGGTTCACAATATCCGGCACCGGTGCTTTTGCCAGCTCTGCCAAAGCTTTTACTGCTGCCAGCTTCATGGGTTCGTTAATGGCAGTAGCCCTTACATCCAATGCGCCGCGGAAAATATACGGGAAGCCCAGAACATTATTTACCTGGTTCGGATAATCGCTTCGGCCGGTAGCCATAATAATATCTTTACGTGCAGCAACTGCCAGTTCGTAATTAATTTCCGAATCGGGATTTGCCATGGCAAAAACGATCGGATTTTTTGCCATACTTTTCACCATATCCTGTGTAACCACATTGCCAATACTTAAACCAATGAACACATCAGCATCCTTCAATGCCCTTGCAAGATCGTAGTCTTTGTATTTTTCATCCACACAAAATTTTGCTTTCATATCTTCCACATCGGGCCTGCCTTTGTACAAAATACCTTTGCGGTCAAACACCATAAAGTTGCTGTGCTTAGCTCCTAAGGATTCATACAGTTGTATGCATGCAAAAGCAGCGGCACCGGCACCATTCACCACAAATTTCACTTTATCTATTTTCTTTTTTTGCAAGATCAATGCATTCAGTAACGCCGCCGCACTAATGATGGCTGTACCATGCTGATCATCGTGCATGATGGGAATCTTGCAGCGCTTTTTCAGTTCCTGTTCAATATAAAAACATTCAGGTGCTTTTATATCTTCTAAATTAATACCACCGAAAGTTGGCTCCAGCGCCTGCACTATCTGCACAAATTTTTCGGGGTCTGTTTCATTTATTTCAATATCAAAAACATCAATATCGGCAAATATTTTAAAAAGTACTCCCTTTCCTTCCATTACCGGTTTACTGGCTTCGGGGCCAATATTGCCCAAACCTAAAACTGCCGTACCATTGCTGATAACACCCACCAGGTTTCCCTTAGCAGTGTATTTGTAAACATCCTCAGGATTTGCTGCAATTTCCAAACAGGGCTCTGCAACGCCAGGCGAATATGCAAGTGAAAGGTCTCTTTGGGTTTTGGCCTCTTTGGTGGGTACTACTTCTATTTTACCCGGGCGCCCTTTTGAATGATAGTCTAAAGCTTCCTGTTTACGTAAGTCTTTTGCCATAATGATGAATCCCAACCCCGGCCCCCTCTATCTCTCCCGAAGGGGGAGGAAATGGAGAAGACTTTAGCGGAGATTATGTTTTTTATTTTTTTGTAACAAGCATTTGTAATTCTATTAAGCTTCATTGGCGTCGCACTCTTTTACAGTGGTAATGCTATTGAGCTTTTATTAACTGGTAATTTATCAATTTAAATTATCAGGAGATGCAATTTACACAAATAGGATAATAGTGAGCCTATATGATATTATATTGTTGGTATCGGATAAATATTTAAAAATCTAATTCCAGTAATATGCTACATTCTTCCAGTTCCTTCTCCTTTGGAGTTCCTTGAAAAGGAACGAACGTAGTTCATTGGGATGAGGCCGATTTAACTTTAAAACTCCAGGTAACAGCAAAATCAGCTACAATTTCGCCTGCTGCATTTCTGCCGTACGATCTTGCGGTCACGATTTTTCCTTCGTTACTGAAAACAGCATCTTCAATGGTTTCTTTTATCATCAAACCATCTTCGCAGGTAAATACGGTAATGCCGGTAGCTTTTTTTACAAAGTTGCCCTCAATCTTTACAACCAGCATACTTACAGCCGGTTGTCTTTTATGTATGTGCATAAGGCCCAGCAAACCAGTGGTCATTTCGGC
>JBKJLT010000329.1:0-4964 GCA_046596765.1 Ferruginibacter sp.
AACCATACCACGAACCCTTCGCTGTTTATCTACCAGCGCAAAAAACTGGGTATGTATAAACTGGTCTTGCATTAATTGTGTGGTGTCGGGCTTACCATTGTCAATTCCGTAATCCTGACGGGCCATCTTATAAAGCATCGTTTTATCGCCGGTAACAAAGTTCCAGTTTGGGTTTTGAAGTTTAGGGTTTTGAAGTTTAGATGTTGTATCGTATTCAATTTTATAAGATCCATCAGCATTTTTTTCCAGTTTTCCATCAATCATGCTGGCCTCATAAGCTTTCAGCAGGGGAACAGAATCTGTCTCGGGCATACAGGTATGCGAAATAATCATAAAATTGGGCTCATCTTTAAATGCATCATACACCCGGCGCATATTGGCATTCATTTTTGGGCAAATGCCTTTGCAGGTTGTAAAAAAATATTCAACTACATAAACTTTGCCGTCTATTTCTCTTTCTGTAATTCTTTTACCATCCTGGTTTATAAATGAAAAATCGGCTACATTATCATTCCTTACCTGCAGGTTAGATCTTGAAAAATCATAATCATTAAACAACAGCAGGTAAAACACGCCAAGCAGTACAATAAAAAAACCTACATAAAGCAAAATCCACTTAGTCCTCTTTGTCATAAAAATTGTTTTTGCAAATTTACACCGGTTTGCTGGTTTTAGGTTTACGATTGGCGGTTTTAGATTCTCACTTTTAAAAAGCTTGGGCAAAGTTTAAAACTTTGCCAAAGCTATAGTTAACATTTGCAACATTATTGCAAATATCCTATCTTTGTTTTCCATAATAATTATGAATATTAAACTAAACTGGGATGCTTTAGGCATTGGAACATCCATTCTCTGTGCAATACATTGTGCTTTATTACCAGTGCTTATGAGTTCGCTACCTGTTTTTGGCATTAATATCATTCACAACTTATTTTTTGAATGGGGTATGATTGCACTGGCATTTATTGTAGGTTCTTATTCACTTTTTCATGGTTACATAAAACATCACCGGTCCCTGGTTCCGGTTTTAATATTCAGTTTCGGATTTCTATTTCTCGTGTTAAAGCAGTTTTTTGTTCAATACGAAATTCCTTTTTTAATACTTGCTGTTGCGCTTATCATCAGCGCACATTTTTATAATTACAGGCTTTGTCACAGAAGCAAGTGTTCATCTCCGCATCATAAGCATTAACGTAAATCCGTTAATTAGTTAATTGGTGGTGGATTATTTATATTTATAGTTCAAACCTGATTTTATGATAAAAATTCTTACTTCTTTTTTAATTGTATTGATTTTTTCTATTGCCGCATCAGCTCAAAATAAAGATGAGCAAACCATACGCACCCTAATTGAAGAGCAGCGCCTGGCATGGAATACAGGAGATAAGGAAAAATTCATGCAAACATACTGGCAAAACGATTCACTGATGTTTATTGGTAAAAGCGGCATTACTTATGGCTGGCAAAAAACGTTGGAAAATTATAAAAAAGGATACCCTGATACCACTGCAATGGGCAAACTTGATTTTGATATACTGGAGGTAAAAAGACTCTCGGTAATGTATTTTTTTGTAGTAGGTAAATGGCATTTAACCAGAAGCATTGGCGATGTAGGTGGCCACTTTACACTGTTATTTAAAAAGGTTAAAAACAAATGGGTTATTGTGGCAGACCACAGCAGTTAGTTTAAAAGCAATAGTCATTTGTCATTAAGGCATTGAGAAAGCCTTTTAGTTTTATAATTTCCATTTACGCTTCAGGTGAATGATCAGAAAAATAAAAGACGCCAGCAGAAATATGTAATAGATGTAATTTTTCCAGTTGGGCTGGTTTTCAAAAAAAGCAAAGCCCTTATAAATACCAATAAATACATTCGCCATCATCCATATTAATACAATGGCTATGGTATTTAATATTCTCACCAAAAATTCCCTTGTTTCATCTTCCATCCCATAAAATTAATACAAATAGATGCTGCATTTTTATTTTGTGAGAAGCTTTTTAAAGGCTGCAGTATCTCCGTTAAACACATTAAAGTCGACCGGTGCGTCAATACCATTTACATGGCCTTTTTCATTGTGTTGCCATATCAGCCAGTTGCGTTTTATTCTTGGTTTATCTTTTACATAGTAGTGCGCCACCCACAAAGGATAATCATCAAACTTACCATCAAGAAAGTTTTCATAAAAATCTACATTGGTATAAATGATTGGTTTCACTTTATAATACTTTTCAACCATCAGCAACCAGTCTTTTGCCCTTTGCTGAATATCGGCTGCAGATGCGCCATTGGCCGTTTCTATATCTAATACCGGAGGTAAATCTCCCTTAGATAGTTTTACAGTCTCTATAAAATTTTCGGCCTGCGCTTTGCCACTTTTACTGCTCACAAAAAAATGATAAGCGCCCCGTGGCATAAATGCTTCTTTGGCATTAAACCAGTTTCTTCTAAATCCATTATCTACCCTGCCCAAACCTTCGGTTGCTTTAATGAAAGCAAAACCGATCTTCACTTTTTTATCCTGCATGGCTTGTACGGCTTTCCAGTCAATATTATGTTGATAACGGCTTACATCAATACCGTGTATGGCATAATTTACGGGCAAATCAATACCAAAAGCAGGGTAACGTACAAATTTGGGCCTGCTTAAAAAGTCGTTAATATAATATACTGCCGCAGCAATTAATGCCAGAAAGACCATTGGGAGCAGGATGGTTTTGAAAATACTTTTCTTTTTCTTTGCCAAAGGTTGGTGTGCTGAATTTTTATTGGTGTAAACTTTTACAAAGTATCATAAAAAGTTTATGTATCTGGTAAAATTTTCACAAAACGATTTTGAAATATTTTAAACACATATGCTTATCCCACTTTTGCAGTTCTTAAAGTTTTGTGAAAGGGCAATAATGTACACAAGTAGCCGTTTTAAAAATGGCCCGTATTAATTCTGTAACCCCCATTTTGAAAACGAGATAAGGCATGATTAAACAAACTTATTCGCATTTTAAGGTATCCAAAGCAGTTTGGATACTTTTTTTTACTTTATTATCTGGCTTTTTTGCTAATGCAAATCCGTTGGCAGATACTTCTAAAAAGAAGCTTTTAGCTGCTATTACTGCAAAAGATAATGCAGCCTATATAACGCTGGAGCCAAATGTTGTTTTTCCAGAAATATTGACAGGTAATGAAGATGAGGCACTGACTTACATTGAAAAATTTTCAACAAACAGAAGGGCTTATCTTATACGCACCCACAACCGCAGCAAAAAGTATTTTCCAAAAGCAACGGCTATTTTAAAGAAATATAATTTACCTAAGGAGCTTAATGTTTTGCTTGCGCTGGAAAGTGCTTTTAATGCCAATGCTGTTTCAAAAGCGGGTGCTGTTGGCTATTGGCAAATTATGGATGAAGTTGCCAAAGAATATGGATTAAAATATGTTGCCTGGGAAAAAGAAGATAAAAAAAAGAAAGATAATAAAATTGCAGTTAAATATAAAACAGCTCCTAAAGCTGCTCCTGTTAAAGACGACAGAAAAAATTTCAACAAATCTACCTACGCTGCTGCACGTTATTTAAAAGATCGCAGCCGCAACCTTGATAACAACCTGCTGCTGATGGTTGCCAGCTATAATTGTGGTGTAGGCAATGTTTGGGAAGCGATGAAAAAGACCGGTAAAGCCAATCCTGATTTTTGGGATATAAAAGCATATCTGCCTGCTGAAACACAGTCTTATGTAATGAATTTTATGGCCCTGAATGTGGTTTTTCATAATTACGAAAAGTTTACAAACAATACATTGCTGTTTACGCCAACCAAAGTTAAAATTGAAAACCTGGAAGGAAAGACAGCAGAACAAATAACTTCATTAGATTAATAAAGTACAGCTTGTAAAACTTAGCCAGTACAAATGTGCTGGTTTTTTATTTTAAGGTGCGATATACCGCTTTTGTTAAAAAAGCTGACATTAAAGGGGTTGTGCTCAACAAATAACTCCCAATCGGCTTACCTTTGCCCATGCCCCAATTTAATTGGAACGATAGCAAAAATTTATTAAGCAAACTTACTTTCAGGCGCTTTGTCAATGGCAGTAAAGTACTGGGCAGCTTTTATGCCAGCCGTTTATTTGGCAGGCCGGTGCAATGGGGCTATCCCGTTTCTATTTCTTTTGAACCAACCACCAGTTGCAACCTGCGTTGCCCGGAGTGTCCCAGCGGCCTCAGGGAGTTCAGCCGCCCAACCGGTATGCTGCAGAACGATTTTTTTACAAAAACCATTGATGAAATTCACAAAGAGTTATTGTACCTCATTTTTTATTTTCAGTGAGAACCTTTTTTGAACCCCGATTTTTTGAAGATGGTAAAATATGCCAGCGATAAAAAAATATATACAGCCACAAGTACCAATGCGCATTATTTAACTGATGCTGTTGCAAAAAAAACAGTTGAGAGCGGCCTGGACCGCTTAATCATTTCTATTGATGGCACCACGCAGGATGTGTACCAGCAATACCGTGTGGGTGGTAATCTTGAAAAAGTATTGGAAGGTGCCAAAAATATTATGAAGTGGAAAAAAGAACTGAAAAGCAAAACTCCTTTTGTTTTCTTTCAGTTTTTGGTGGTAAAACCAAACGAACACCAGATTGAAGATATAAAACGCCTTGCAAAAGATGTAGGCGTTGATGAAGTTCGTTTTAAAACCGCACAGGTTTACGAATATGAAACCGACCCCAACAACCTGATACCAACCAATGATAAATTCAGCCGCTATAAAAAAAATGCAGATGGCAGTTACTCCGCTAAAAATAAATTAGCCAACCGCTGCTGGAAGCTGCAGCACGCCAATGTAATAACCTGGGATGGTTTAGTAGTGCCTTGTTGTTTTGATAAAGATGCAACCCATCAACTGGGTAATTTAAAAACCCAGAGCTTTAAAGAAATATGGCACAACGATAATTACAAACAGTT
>JBKJLT010000336.1:0-3673 GCA_046596765.1 Ferruginibacter sp.
AACATTTTTTGAATTTAAATAGTTAACTATTTTTTCATCCAAAAAATAACCTGCAACCTTTATCTGTTTTGTATTTGAAACCCCCGCTACGATGTCAACTGAAAAATCTGGGTTTAAAAAAATCAGGATCCTGGTTAAACTAAAACATGACCATATGTGTTAACTACTTTTATAAAAACATCATTTTCACTAAAAACTAATCATGAGTATGGAAATTGGACAATCGGCCCCCGGATTTACATTATATGATACGGATAAAAAGAAAGTGAGCCTTTCAGATTTTAAGGGTAAAAATGTCTTGCTTTTATTTTATCCACAGGCTTTCACCGGCGTTTGCACTAAAGAATTATGTGCTGTAAGAGATGACATAAGCCGCTACAGCAATGTTAATGCGCAGGTAATTGGCATATCAGTTGATTCTGTTTTTACACTGGCTAAGTATAAAGAAGAGCAGCAATACAATTTTCCTTTATTAAGCGATTTTAATAAGGACGTTTCGGCATTGTATGATACTTTATACACAGACTGGATCCTGGATATGAAGGGTGTTAGCAAAAGATCTGCTTTTATTGTTGACAAAGCTGGCAATATTCGTTATGCAGAGGTGCTGGAAAGCGCCGGAGACATGCCCGATTTTAAGGAAATTAACGAGATTTTAGATGGATTAAATGCCTGAAATGCCAGGTCTGATCAATTATATAGATTTTAATTTATATACTTATTAGAAAAAACATTTTCTTTACAAAAAGCAATATTTAAAGTATTGCTTAATTAAAACATTTTCCATACTTTTACTTAGTTGAAACAATTTGTTTACATACTAATCCTTTTAATTGGAATAAACTTTACTTCTTTTGCTCAAGCTAAAAACCCTGCACAGGGCGAACCTATTGCAAAACTGATAAAGCCTTACCCAATTCCTGCTACTACTGCAATCAATTTTGAATTTCAGTATGGGTATGATAAATCTTTTTCCCTACAGATATACAATTTTATGGGCAAGAAGATAAACGAATTCAAAAAAATACCTCTCAAGCTTACGATGCCTTTAGATGATTTTTACCGCGGTATTTATGTTTATCAATTAAGAGATAAAGATGGTAAAATCATAGACTCCGGAAAATTCCAGGTAGTTAAATAATCCTTTCAAACATTACATTACCTGTACTATCAAAAATTTAAGATAGTGTGTATTTTCCTGTCCACGTATGATGGGATGATCTGCCGATTGTGAACTAAAAACAACCTGTCGTATTTTTCTTTTGGCATCGGTTGCTGCCATTTGTATTATATCTAAAAACAGTTCGGGCTGCACCAGGTTTGTACAGCTTGAGGTAACTAAAAAACCTCCGGGTTTTACCAGTTTCATTCCCCGTAAATTGATTTCTTTATACCCCGCAACAGCCTTATCAATGGTTGCCCTGCTCTTGGTAAACGAAGGCGGGTCAAGCATTACCACGTCCCATTGCTTTCCTTGTTTACTCCATTCTTTTAAAACATCAAAAGCATTAACACAATCAAATTTGCAAATATTATCAAGCCCGTTTAAAGCTGCATTCTTATTGCACATATCAATGGCACTTTGCGAAATATCCAATCCTAAAACCGATCTGGCTCCAAAGTGAGCGGCAGTAATTTCAAAAGAACCCGTATAGCAAAATGCACCCAGCACATCTGCATCTTTTATAATATGCTGTATGGCCCTGCGGTTATCTTGTTGATCTAAAAAGAAGCCTGTTTTTTGACCGTTGGCAATGTCAACATTGAATTTTACATCGTTTTCTGTTATCAGAATATTGGTATCAAATTCAGGCGATAAAAACCCTTTCTGTTGCTCCATACCTTCCAGTTCTCTAACAGGCACATCATTTCGCTCATAAATTCCTTTAGGACTGAAAATTTTTTCAATGGCTTTTACAATGGCCGGTTTCCAAACATCAATGCCCAATGCAAGGGTTTGAACCACAAAATAATCATTGAATTTATCAATGATCAGTTGCGGAATATCATCTGCCTCACCAAAAATAAGGCGGCAGTTTTGGGTGTATCCAAGCTTTTGCCGGTATGCCCAGGCCTTTTCTATACGATTAACAAAAAACTGTTCGTCTATAATTTCATCTTTATCACGGGTAAGCAGCCTTACCATTATTTGCGATTGCGGATTAATATAACCCTTGCCTATAAATTTTTTATCGTGTGTAAACACATGTACAATTTCGCCTGCTTTGGCGGCTGCATCCAGTGCTTTACCGGTATTAACTTCATTTCCAAATATCCACGGATGCCCGGTTTCTACCCTACGGCTTATCTTTTTGTTTAAAAAAATACTCTTCATGGTGTAAAGGTAGTCAATGGTCAATAGTCATTGGTCAATAAGTCATTGGAGGGCAGTTTAATGCCTGCAACCTTCGCTAAGATTAATACCTAATGACTCATTGACCAATGATTTATTTTCCTTACGCCAATTTGACTGCAAAACAGCCATTGGCAAAATGTTTGACTGTTGTACCTTCGCAACCAATTTTTAAATACGACTATGAAAGAAAAAGAAACTTTGAGCCCCGAAAACGAAGAAATGAATATCAATGCCGATGCAGATGTACCGGGCAATACTCATTTAAGTAATCCCGATGGCGAAGATGTTATGGAAAAAATTCAGGCCGAGCTGGAAGAACAAAAAGATAAATACCTGCGCCTGTTTGCCGAGTTTGATAATTTTAAACGACGCACTGCTAAAGAAAGAATTGATCTTATTCAAACTGCCGGTAAAGATGTAATTATATCAATGCTGGGCGTTATGGACGATTGCGACCGGGCCGAAAAGCAATTAACTGAAAGCAATGATATAGCAACACAGAAAGAGGGCATTCAATTGGTGTTTAATAAATTGAGAAGCACGCTGCAGTCAAAAGGACTAACTGCAATGGAAAGTATTAATACCGGGTTTGATGTTGAAAAACACGAAGCCATCACTGAAGTGGAAGTACCTGAAAAGCAGAAGGGAAAAGTAGTTGATGAAGTGGAAAAAGGGTATTATTTAAATAACAAGATCATTCGCTTTGCGAAAGTTGTAGTAGGAAAATAAAAGAATTAGCTAATTAGCCAATGTGTTGATGTGCTAATGATAAGAGTATTTTCATTAGCAGATTAGCATATCAGCACATTATCGCATTATGAGCAAAAAAGATTTTTACGAAATACTGGGGGTGACCAAATCTTCATCTCAGGATGAAATTAAAAAGGCATACCGCAAGGTAGCGATGCAATTTCATCCAGACAGAAACCCCGGCGATAAAGCCGCTGAGGAAAAATTTAAGGAAGCAGCAGAGGCTTACGAAATTTTAAGTGATGCAGACAAGCGGGCGCAGTATGACCGGTTTGGCCACCAGGCATTTAGTGCTGGCCGCGGCGGCGGTGGCTACGGTGGCGGGGCTGGTATGAATATGGATGACATCTTCAGCCAGTTTGGAGATATTTTTGGCGATGAAAGCCCGTTTGGAAGTTTTTTTGGCGGAAGCAGTGGCAGAAGAAGTTCCAGTACTGGACGCAGCAGAGGTACACGTGGCAGCAACCTGCGTGTAAAAATTAAATTGAATTTTGAAGAGATTTCGAAAGGCGCACAAAAAACCATTAAAGTTAAAAAATATGTTGGTTGCAATAATTGCGGTGGCAG
>JBKJLT010000536.1:0-2563 GCA_046596765.1 Ferruginibacter sp.
AATTCCTCCACCACCTTTGGAACAGCTTGATGAACGGGTGTCGCTATATTTAAATGCTCCACCAACATCAATCATTTTAAGACGGAAATAATACACAACTCCCGCTTGCATAGGATAGCTAAACTGGTAGGTTTTTGTTGTTGAACTGTTTCCAGATGCCATAACCGTACCGGCAGCAGCGTAAACCGGATTTGCAACAGTACTTACTTCAACTTCAAAGCGGTCGCTATTGCCTTCGCTGCTTGTCTTCCAGATCAGATTTGCCGTGCAGGCAATTTTTTGAACTGTAAAGTCGGCCAACACGATAGGAACCGGGCCCTGAGCTGGTTCTACAAAACAAAGCTCATCCAAACTGATTGGGGCACCATTTACAGAAATAATATCAAGGCGAACTTTTTTGGTTAATGATGGAACATTAGGGACACCATAATTTATTAACCAATCCTGGCTAAAATAAAGCCAGCTGCCTGCTGCTCCCGTAAGGTTAATGTTAACATCAGTAAACACTCTGGAAGGAACATCTGCATCGTATATCTTTATCTTTACTACTGCATCAGTAGCCGAAGCCTTGGCGAGCCAGCCTCTAAAAGCAGAGCCGGGTTTAAATGATATGAATGTTGCCTGTTGCCCGGTAGCAGGAATTTTGCCGGCACTGTCTATCAAAGAATAAACTATCTGGTTGCTGGCAGGTTTAGCCACCATTTGATTTGTTCCGCCCAAAGAATTGAAGGAACTTAAAGCATTGTCAAATGAATTTGGATTTGATGTAATGCTGTAATTAGCGGCTGCTAATGGGGTAATAGGATAAATTCTTCCAGGACCGTTACTTAAATTAGTTCCAGTTGGAAAAAAGTTCTGGGCTAATTCAAAACCCCCGTAATAACCAGTTTGGGCGATTGGATTAGTATACAACTTATTATCAACACAAGCACCTGCTTTAATACCGAAATCTACATTAGCTAATATTGAACCTGCTGAAATGGTAAAGGGTGCCGAAATACCGTCTGCTGTTCCATCATTACCTGCGCCTGCACCTATAAAATCGCCTGTACGAATATAGTTAGCAGGTAATGGAGGCGGAGCGCCCACCACACCAGACGTTGCGCTAAGCTGCACCGTGTAAGTACCTAAGGGCACGTTATCGAATAAATAGTCGCCATTGGGTGAAACTGGTACTGTAGCTACTACAACACCGCCGGAAACTAAATTTGCAAATAATAATCCCGAAGCATTTGTTCTATCATTAGGTAAGCCGAATGACCTGTGAATATCTCCGTCAGTTACATCCTTGTCAATATACACACTACCTGAAATCTGTTGTGTTGGTTTATCATAACTTGCAGCTACATACCAGATATCTCCGGTAAATGGATCTCTTGCTGCACCGGCACCTAAAGCAAATGTTCCAGGAGCAGACCATGCAAATTGTGAACCGGTACCTCCTTGTAAATAAACCCTGTACACCAATTGCTGTACAGTACCGTTTCCCGTGTTTATTCTTACACTACCAGTTGCAGCACCTAAATTATTAATAAACTCAGTAGGGTCAATAACTGATCCTCCATTTGGATTAACATCATTATTATTTAAAATGTTATTTCCTGAAACTGTCATAAACTGATTGCTTGACATTAAGGTAGATGTAAAGCCGGGGGTAGACAATTCAAGTTCGGTTGAGAAAAAAGTTGAAACATAGTTTGAAGGAACATTGGCAGAACCAAATGGCAAATACCGGTAAGAACCTCCCAAACCTGCAATATGAATAACCGGATTTTTTACCGGTTGGTTAAAAGTTAATATCAGGTCGCCAAAATAAACCCTTGAACCAACTGGATAGGCTGGGTTATTATACAAGGCCTGCGCTGTAGTAAAAACTTCAACAGCACCATTTAAGGTTGCATTTGAACCAAGGGCAACATTTATACCGGTACCTAACTGTGCTCCGGTAGCTGTTGGATTGGAAGTGAACATGGCATTTGTAGGGCCGCCGTTTCCACCATATTCACCAATAATATTGTAACGGTTGTAAGGACTTCCTCCCTGCGGAATGGGATCAGAAGCCAGAGAAGGTCCGATTCCAAACACCAAACCTGTTGTTTGTACAGTACTTACGCCAAGGCCATTATAGTTTGGAGTACCATAATTCAATCCTGTAAACTGTTGGTTGGCAAGGGCAACAGAAAACGTTGACTGAGGCGTGTAGGTAGAAAATACATTACTGTTAGCCGCATCATTCTTGAATTCTGTAACTACCGGTGTTGTACTGGCACCTACGCCATAATTTGAATTGGCCAGAACAGTTGCGTTCCTGGGCATTTCTATTGTTGGGATATTTTGTGCCAGCAAGCCCTGCACAGCTATTACAGCCATCCCAATCAACATCAGAGGTTTTAAAGTTTTTTTCATTTTTAAATTTTTAAAGATAACCAAATTTTAATTTCTATATAAATCTTAACAAGCTAATTTATTAACCAATAATTATTTCTCCACCGCTAACTCTGATACCAAAGTTTGCATCATAAACATCATTGGTTTCTGTATCAAGGAATAAAATTCCGTTTGG
>JBKJLT010000541.1:0-4828 GCA_046596765.1 Ferruginibacter sp.
ATCTTTGCCATGTTCTTTATTGCCATCCCTTTATCAAACAGCATACTAAAAGAAAAAACCGAAGGCAGTGTGTTCAGGCTACACAGCATGCCCACCCCTTATTTATTATTGTTAAACGGAAAAATACTGGTGTATGTGCTTGTTTGCCTTATTCAGTTTTTGCTGATGCTTGCCGTTGGCAAATACCTGCTGCCACAAATGGGCTTACCGGCGTTGGTATTGGGCAACAGTATTATGGGCATTTTTATTTTAACAATGGCAACAGCTTTTGCTGCTACTGGTTTTGGTGTTACCGTGGGTACGCTGGCAACTACCGATCACCAGGCAGCCATTATGGGCTCGCTTTCAATTTTATTGTTATCGGCATTAGGTGGTATATGGGTGCCCAGTTATGTTATGCCCGAAGTAATGCGTAATATCAGTGCCTTCTCTCCATTAAACTGGTCGCTGGAAGGTTTTTATAAATTATTTTTAAGAGGTGGCGGCGTTGCAGATATTTTACCGGATGCATTAAAACTGATGCTATTCTTTTTTGCAATGATGGGCATATCTTACCTTGCTAACCGTAAAAAAAGAACAGTTTAAATTATGGATATAAACATCATCATATCAGAAATAAAAAACTACGTAGAAAAAAATATACTGGCCGAAGCTGTGCAGGTTGATGCCGCAACAGATCTGAAACAGGCGGGTATTGATTCTTTTTCAACAGTTGAGATCATACTATTTATTGAGCGGAAATTTGGCGTAGCCATACCGGATGAAAAACTGGTGCCGGAAAATTTTAAAACATTACAGTCGCTTGCGGCTATTGTACAGGAGCTGATGCCGCAGGCATAAACACAACATGAGTATAACATCTTTTAATAAAACCAAACTTCCAAAAAAAGTGATCTTAAGCGGTGCAGACTGCTTTCATTTGGTTTTAGATAAACATGCAAAAAAGCACAGTGCCGGCGGTAATGTAATGCGCAAGATATTTTATTTCAATAGTGCGCTGTCATTCAACAACATCAATAATATTCTCAAAAGTTCACCGGTTATTTACTGGCTCTGTAATATCAAATTCGTTCCGGGCATGCTGATGAGATTGCCCAGTTGGCAATATACTGATAGCGGCAACGAGATTGTATTGCTGGAGCACTATGCTGCTATGGAAGACGAAATTCCGGATACTATCTTAAACAGGGATATTACCATTGAATCACCCAGGTTTATCGAAGCCGACCTCGTTCATTATCCTTCAGGCGGCTGTGCATTTATTTTATCCTGGAATCATATACTGCTTGATGCAAAAGGAACTACACTTTTGTTTGAGCATTTAAACCTGCTCTCAGAAAATAAACCACAGCATTTTGATATTTTTTTTCCGGGTGAAGAAAAGAAAACAAGTGTTATAAACTACATCCGTAACATGTACAAGATTAAAAAATTTGTGCAAACATCATCAAAGCAGCCGGTTAGTTCTGTAGCAGATTGCAGGGTAAATGTTGAGGATGGAAGAACACTCACCAAAGTAATTTCTTTTAGTACAGATGAAACAAAAAAGATCAACGCAAATGCTTTCAAAACAGGTTCCCGCTTTGGGCCAACACTTTATCTTGTTGCCTGTAGTTCACATGTAATTCATTTTTTAAATCAACAAAAAAACAAAGCAGGCGACATTTGGTTACCCATGCCTTACGACGGCAGGTTAAGGGGTGCAGCAGGCCCGCTCATATCAAACTGTGTGTCTTTCTTATTTTACCGCATTCCACAAAATGAATTAAAAAGCATACCTCAAACCGTAACATGTTTGAGTACACAAATGAAGGCCCAGATAAAAGATGCTATTCCTCAGAAGTATACCATGTTCCTCAGCATGATGCGGCATATCCCCCTTTGGTTGTACTATTTTTTAATCAGTAGAACTGGCAAAGGAGTTTTTGCAAGTTTTTTATATACATCTACCGGCGATAATTTTAATAACCTTACCTCATTATTTGGCGAACCCATCAGGAATATTAACATGATTCCTGCACTCACGTTTCCCCCAGGGCTAACTTTTGTATTTTTAAAACACGATGATGCACTCAATATAAATATTGCCTACTCGCCCGATATTATCAGCAATAATGAACTACATTTAATTGAAAAAAAGATAAAAGAAATTTTACTTGCTGATTATTAATGGAAACTATTCAACATACAGATGTGGTTGTTTTAGGCGGAGGTTCTGCCGGTGTAGCTGCGGCTGTAGCTGCTGCCCGTAAAGGCTTGCAGGTAATTTTGATTGAACGAAATGCCTATCTGGGAGGCAAAGCAACTGCAGCAGAAGTTGGTACTGTTTGTGGCTTATATAAATTCAGCAAAAAAGAAAAATCAGAATATATTGTAAGAGGTTTTGCAAAAGAGTTTGCAGATAAATTACAGGCCTGGTCGCAAAGCACTCCACTACATGTGCCCGAAGGTGTGCACTATCTGCCCTATAATGTTGAAGCATTTAAAAACATCTGCCTTGAACTTATAAACGAAAATAAAATTCAGGTTTACTTTAATGCTGTATTGAACCAGGTTACTGTTGAGCAGCATACAATAAAATCGGTGCATATCATTGCTGCCGGAAACCCGATGACCATACATTTAAATGCATTGATAGATTGTTCGGGCGACAGTGTAATAAGCCAGGCCGCAAATTTACCACTTATAAAAAGCGAAAATTACCAGGCTGCTGCCCAGGTTTTTTCCATGCAGGGAGTTACCGAAGAAAATGAATTTAAGCTGGGCATGATTATGATGAAAGCATTAAGATCGGCGATTGACAATAATATACTGGGCGATTTTTACGACCGTGTGTATATTGTACAGGGCTCATTAAAAAACAATGCTGTTAATTTAAAAATCGGTATCCCGCTGGCTGTTACCTATGCACCTGGAAATTTACAGGAGCTGAAAACTGTTGCCCACAGTTTTGTAGAGAACCTGTCGCAGTTTCTTATACATAATGTAGAGGCTTTTAAAAATGCACATGTAGAACACATTGCACCTGAAGTAGGGATAAGAATCGGCCAGCGAAGCACCGGTAAATATATCCTGGAGGAAGCGGATGTTTTGAGCTGCAGAAAATTTGATGATGCCATTGCCAATGCATCGTGGCCCATTGAAATATGGGAACAAAACAGGCGGGTAAACATGCGCTATTTTAATCTTGATGATCATTACCAGATACCCGCCGGTTGTTTACAATCAAACAGTCTGGATAATTTGTTTTTTGCCGGCAGAAATATTTCTGCAACAGATGGCGCCATTGCAAGTGCCCGTGTTATGGGCATTTGTTTACAAACAGGCTATGCAGCCGGCTGCATGGCTGCTGCAAGTGCATTAAATCTTCCGCTCAATGATGCCATCACGCAGATTCAAAACGAGCAATTATAAGTATTTTCGCAGGATGAAAACATGGCCTGTTTATGAAATTTTAAAAGCCGCCGCCTTTAAATGGCCCGATAATACTGCGGTTCATGATGACCACGGCACAATCAGTTTTCAACAACTTTTTAGGGAAACAGAAGCATTGCGGTTGCAATTAATACAACTGGGCATTAAAGAAGGTATGGGCATTGGCGTAATGGCTGCCAATGGCCGCCATTTTATCATGGGTATTTTTGCGGCTGTTGGCACAGGTGCTGCGGTAATGCCCATGTCGCCACAATTAAAAAAAGCAGAGATTGATGATATTTTACAGGATGCAAAACTACATGGGATTATAGATGACCGCACTGCTGCTCAACCATTGGATGCAGTTGATACGGTAATTCCCATGCAACATGGATCATTCCGTTTTGGATTTACAGGTGTTAATGAATCTGTTGCATTTGCTCCCTTTGTGCATGAGCCTGCATTTATACGATTCACATCAGGCACTACCGGTAAATCAAAAGGGGTTATCGTATCTCATCAATCGGTATTGGATAGAATTGAAGGTGCAAATAAAGGACTTAACCTTGGGCCAACGGATAGCGTTATATGGGTATTGCCCATGGCTTATCATTTTATGGTGTCTGTTATTTTGTATGTAAGATTTGGCACTGCCATTGCAGTGGCAAAAGATTTTCTGGCAAAAAATATTATTGAAATTACCAATCAACACCATGGTACTTTATTGTATGCTTCACCGGTTCAAATCAGGTTATTGGCTAATGATGCAGGACCAGAGCAAATGCCTTCATTAAAAAAAGTGATCTCTACTTCTGCGGCTATTGGGCTGGATGTATGCAAAGCATTTAAAGAAAGATTTAGCCTTGATGTAAGCCAGGCTTATGGTATTATAGAGATTGGTTTACCTATTTTAAATTACAGCAAATCGGCCGAACATCCCGAAGCGGTTGGATATGCTCAACCTGGTTACACTGTTGATATACTGGATGAAAAGAATAACCCGTTACCCAATGGCCAGGTTGGAAATTTAGGAATTAAAGGACCGGGCATGTTTGATGCATATCTGCTACCAGCCACATTAAGTAAAGATGTTTTAAAGAACGGTTATTTTTTAACGGCTGATTATGCTTCTAAAACTGAAGATGGTTTAATTAAAATTGAAGGCCGCTCTAAATCCGTAATTAATATATCCGGGTTAAAAGTTTTTCCGGAAGAAGTGGAAGCTGTGCTGGAATTGATACCAGAGATAAAGCAGGCCCGTATCAGCAGCAGCCCTCATCTTTTACTGGGACATACTATTGAGGGAGAGATAGTTTTAGAAGAAGGGAGTACAATTGATATAGAAGATGTAATAACCTTCTGTAAAAAAAGACTTTCAGCTTTTAAAGCGCCGCAGCGTATAAAAATTGTGGAG
>JBKJLT010000146.1:0-4329 GCA_046596765.1 Ferruginibacter sp.
CTTATATAATTGGCAAACCGGTAATCAACCACATTGTTTTTTTCATCTTTAGTAAGATAGTTAAATGCAGTTGCAGCAGGCATTTGGGCCGACAAGGCTTTGGCTTTAAAATATTGCATGGCATCGTTTCGGAACTGCCGGTAAGGTTTGCCCGAGTATCTTTCAACAGCCCGGTTAAATGGATAAAACACGCCCCTGAAACGTACTGCATCGTTCGTTACTTTATTCCAGAAATCTTCACCATATTTTTCGTAACCATACGCCGTTAACTGGTATCCCAACGCATAATGATCGGGTATAAAATCTTGATAAGAGCCATTCCGCAATTTCATCCACGAATAATTTTTACCCGCCACCCACAAAGATTTAAAGCCATTATAAAACGAAGGCATCCGGCCACGCCCCTGCTTACTCACCAGGGTTTCCTGCCAAACTGCATCGCCTTCAAAAAAATAATCAGGAACTGTCATACCATTTGCCAGCAACTGCCCTTCTTCTCCTAAAAAAAAAGAAAATGCTTTGGTAAATCCTTTATTAAAATTGCTGAGTTGCTGCATGTGCCTGTTTTCATGAATGATAAGGTTGTCATCCCATCGCAGGCTTCCGTTTGAAAAATTATCCTGGTCAGGAGTCATGAACAATTCACTCATCAATGGGGCCAGCCGTACATAGGCATTGGGGATTGTTAGCTGATTTTGCAGGATGATATTCCATTTCTTTTGCCTGCCACCAATCGTTTTTGCTGTAGTATCACCTAACAATTTCATAATATGGGCAATGCGTTGTGCCTGACTGTCGAGTGCGGCAGGAAAAATAATCCTGGCCTTGTTTGTATTAACCTGCAGCCATTTTATAGAAGCAGGGTTGCCTCCAAAATTTTGGGCCGGAAGAGAAAAGATTGAAAGCGAAAATAAAAAAGTAAGAATGATAATCCTCATAGTAAACTTTATCTAAAGTTAGCAAAAAGATTAATGATATATCAAAGAGAAAACCCTCATTACTGAGGGTTTTTCAATGGTTTCTGTGGGGCATTTTCTATATCAAAGATGCTGAATATATATGAATTCTATTGTAGGATATGTGTCAGAATATTTGTAGCCATTTTACTACACTGCAATAATTCAAATTAAAAATAATAACCTGACATAAAATAATTTACAAGCCAGCAGCAAACAAAATGCAAATACCAAAATAAGTTTAGTAATTTCGATTTAAAATTAACACTTATGAAGCTTTTTGTTGCCGGTTTGCCTTACGACCTGGATGATGCCGAATTGATGGAAATATTTGAAAAATTTGGAACGGTAATTACAGCAAGGGTAGCCATGGACAAGGAAACCGGAAAAAGCAAGGGTTTTGGTTTTGTAGAAATGCAGAATGCAGAAGAAGCAAGAGATGCTATAGAAAACCTGAAAGATATTTCGCTGGGCAAAAAACCTTTGATTGTAAAAGAAGCTGAAGAAAAGTCTGGCCCTCCCGGTGGTGGTGGAGGATTTAGACCCGGTGGCCAAAACCGTAGCGGCGGTGGTGGTGGTTACAGTGGTGGAGGTGGTAACCGCAGAGGGTATTAATCAAGTCACACTATCTTAAAAATATTTTGAACAGCAGATTTATCCTGCTGTTTTTTATTTTGCCAAAATTATACCGTGGAAAGAAAAGCCATGCTGCCTTATATTATTTGAGCATTCAGCGCACGCCATTCATCTTCTAAAATAGCCATTTCAATCAAGCTTAAAAATTCATTATTAAACCAAAGTATATCACGGGAAACGCCCTCAATATTAAGTCCCGTTTTCAAATAACAGTTTAGTGCAGCTTTATTATTTTCATACACACCAAGGCTGATGCGATGCAGGCCCAACTCTTCAAATCCAACTTTTAAAACTGCTTTGGTCATTTGCTGACAAATTCCTTTTTTCAAAGCATCAGGACTAACCAATACCCTGCTTATTCTTGAAGATCTATTTTTCCAGCTTAGTCCTCCCAGCGAAATATGGCCGACAACATTTCCTGTTTCAGTATCCACGGCTTTATATACAAAAGCATCCGATTTGTTAATAATATTGGTATCCCGTACATACCATTCTAAACTGCGCATGGTTAAAGGAAATGAGAATAGGGAGCCGCACCATTGAATCAACAATTCTTCATTGTCGATCCAATTTATCAGTTGTTGAAAATCACTTTGTACAAATGGCTCCAATTTTATCATATAGCTTCGCTTGCTTTTTTGAATAGCGAATGTAACACTAAAATGAATCAGGAAGAGAAGTTTGCTTTAGCGTTGCAAACATTACAAAGGCTGGGAATGCTTTGTAAAAACTATTTTAAATATTTATTAAACCAATCCAAAAAAAACTTTTCCTCAACCTCCATGTCTTTCCACCCATGACTGCCCCCTTCTTTAATGATGAGATTGCTGGGAACATTTGCTTGTTTGAGTTTTGCGATGATGGATTCTGATTGTTGTTTGGGAACCAGCATATCCTTATCGCCATGAATTATTAGTACAGGCGGATCATCAGAAGAGACTGAATTTATTGGAGATATTTCTTTTGCAATGGCCAACCTTTTTTCAGAATCAGTTATAGAAACGTAAGTACCCGTGGTATCATTCCAGACTTTAAAATCGAATGCCGCAGCCACCCTGGTTAAAACCAAACCAGCCTGGTTTATTTTGCCCGATGTATTTACTCCGCCAAAATTTATAAAATCGGTAGGAGGAAAAAATACTGCCGCCGCCTGCACCCTGCTGGATACTTTATCAACCGGGTCGGTGGATTTTGAATTGGTAATATCATCCGCTGTTGCAATCATTAAAGATAAATGCCCACCCGATGATGAACCGGTGATACCAATCTTATTTGCATCAATGCTGTAATCTTTTGCATTGTATCTTATAAAACGAACGGCTCTTTTTAAATCACTGATCTCATCAGGAATTGCATATTTGGGCTGGCTACTAACCATAACGCCAAATACGGTATATCCATTATCAATATATATCTGAGACCATTCAGGCAACCGCATCCTTGCTCTCTCTGTCGATATCCAGTTACCACTTATTACACTTATTATGGCTTTTCCATTTGGTTTTTGTTTTGGGGTGAGCACCGTCATAGTTAATGCCATACCGTCTTTACGTCCGTATATAATTTCTGATTTAGTAAAATTTAAACTATCAGATGCTGATGCAGTGCATGAAGCAAAAACGAGTATTAAAAGAAAATTAAAGCGCATAAAATATTTTTTTTTAGTTGTTATCAATTCGAAAAGCAGTCAGGTTGAGGAACTCATAAAAAGGTTTAAGCGCTTTGCAAAAATGACAATCTCAGCTATCAAAATGGTGTCAGGGTGAGCCTGTCGAACCCGGTTTGCTGTGATAAACCCGCCTTCGACATCCGCCCACTGGCGGAGACAGCATTTTTTTACTCAAACAACTCAGCCTGTGGATTGATAGGTGTTTTTGGCACCCACTCCATTTCGATGGATTTATTAAAATCAGCGAGCTTGTTACCCAGAGCTTTCCAACCCATCACATCCACCACTTTGCTGATGGTAACTTTTGCCTTGCGTACCTGTGCTCCTCTTCCGCTTTGCATGGCAAGTATTGGTTCATCTTCGGTTGTAACTGCTTCCAGGTAATTACCATCACCTTCTTTAATAAAGAAAAATTTATTGTGCAGGGTTGACGTTTCAATTTTAAAACGCTTTACACTGTACTGTACTTTTTCTTTATCAAAATAAACGGCTGTTATAATTTTCTCTCCATCAAATTTTTCTATCAGCAATACTTTTTCAGTATCAAAACGCTGGGTAAGTTCCTGGTCGGTAATTTCATAATTACCATCATTGTAAATAACCAGCAACCGATCTTCAGCTTCAAACTTACCCAGATACTCTCCTTTTTCATCCGTATTCAAACGGCCAAACTTATTATCAAACCAAAGTTTTTTTGCATCCAGGGTTGAGTTTCCGGCTTCCTTAAATTTAACCGACTTAATGGGGTACTTAGTAACCTGGTTGCCGATACTGCTTCTTCCCTTTATGTCCTGTTCTTCAAAATAAAAATCAAATTCTTTTTTATGTGCACTGCAATTGGGACTTAATAATATTTTAACCACTTCTGCCTCACCATTGGCATTGGCTGTAAAATAATGTACCCGGCTTTTTTCTGATCCTTTGGTTAAATCATATTCTTTATCACGGGTAATTCCTGTTACATTAAACCGTTTTGAAAAACTCACACCTGTTTTACCATCTACGTAAATCATGTTGTAGGTGGTTCTTTCATCATTCTTCATAAATACAGCAACATGCAAAATATCT
>JBKJLT010000214.1:0-3236 GCA_046596765.1 Ferruginibacter sp.
GAAGGTTAAAAAAAAATATTCCTGTTATGTAGCGGAGGTTAAAACTCCAAACATTAAGATGTGTGAATAAAGCATCCCATATTATGAAAATTAGGGTTACCACAAATGAGGCCGCAAAAAAAGCCTTCCAGGTTTTATAAAATTTTATTTTAGGGTGAAAAGAAAATATAAACGGAATGATAATGGTAAAAAAATCAATCAGTAAATAAAGAAATTTCATGAAGAGCTTTTAGTTTGCATATCACGAAAAAACTTAAAGGGTATCCAAAGCATTCCAAAGCATTCTCCTTCTTCTTTATTAATATGCTTATGGTGTACTTTATGTGCACGACGGATGGCTCTAAAATATGAGTTATCAGAATTTCTAAAAATTTTAAACCGCTGATGGATAAATATATCGTGAACAAAAAAGTAAGTCATACCATATAATGTAATTCCCAATCCTATCCAGAACAGATAATTAAAATCGTTTTTCATGCCGATAAATAAACCCAGAATGCCCGGTAGGGCAAATATTAAAAAGAAAAAATCATTATCCTCAAAAAAACCGGAAGATTCTTTTTTATGATGGTCTTTATGCAGCCGCCACAATAATCCGTGCATTATATATTTATGCGTTAACCATGCAATTACTTCCATGCTAACAAAGGCTCCAATAACAATCAGAGCATTAATCAATAGAACTTGCATACAATATGGTTTTCTTTTTTTTACTATTTATATTCAAAATGCAAATTTAGTTAATGTTGAAACTGTTGCAATATTTTAGGCAGGCAAATTTTCATCCATACTGTGAATTTTTTTGGATGTAGAGCGATTTGCTCTTGCAGGTTTTGCAGCGTAATGTATTTGAATGCTTTTACTTCCTCCTTGTTGGGCACAGGCAAATCATCACTTTCTCCAAAATAAACATGGTCTAATTCATGCTCAATCAAGCCATTGTCAAAGTCCGTTTTATAAGTAAAACAAAATTTAAAATGGGTTGTACATTGCAAACCCATTTCTTCTTTCAATCTCCTGTTAACCGCATCAGAAATTTTTTCTCCATTGTAAGGATGGCTACAACAGGTGTTGCTCCACAAGCCTGCTGAATGATATTTCTCCTCCGCCCTTTGTTGTATTAATAATTCGCCTTTGCTGTTAAAAATAAAAGCAGAGAAGGCACGATGAAGAATACCTTTCTGGTGAACAGAAGTTTTATCCAACACCCCAATTTCATTATCATTTTCATCAACAAGTATCAACGAATCATGCATAGCTTATTTTGTTTTATTGCTAATATTACGTTGTTCATCTATTACTTTAACCTCCGTTTTTCGTTTACCGTAATATGATCTGACTTTTGCAAAACCGGCAACATAAAATTCTTTAAAGACGGATCAGTTATTCCCTGATAAAATTTTAAAATAAAGATCTTGTCATTTTTTATATCATCTGTATAACCTAAAAAAAAAGGAACATGTGTTTGGATTGTAAATCTTAAAAATCTTAATTCCACATTTTTCTCATCTGCTTCAACAGATTTCCCTAACATTTTTTTCCCTTTATTAAAATACGATAGTTTGGTAAAGGGGAAAAATACATGCTTAGCCATTAACATGGTTGCCACAGCTTTATAACCAAAAAGTAATGGATTGTTCTTTTCGTTATAAGGTTCTAATAAATCAATGAGTTGTTTGCAGGTTTTTTCATTAGTAGCCGCTTTTTCATAAAGCATTCTCACTTCATTAATTGAAGGAACCCTGGCATACAAGCTAACGCTTAAAAAAAATAATATCATTAGCAACAGTGGTTTCATACCCAATTCATTTTATTTTGAAATAAGCTGTTTAGCATGAGACCGAATTTTTTTCTGTTATTTATTCTTATCCTTTCAGTTAATATTTGTTGAGCTGGTAATTTTTTAATTTTATTAAATAAAGATTGGTAGTACATATAAGCCAGGTACACTCCCCCTTTGGATGTGGAAGGAAGTTTTTTTATACCTTCTAAAGCGATCTTAAAATCCTGTTCAATATCTAATTCAATTTGTTTTTTTGCATTTCCGCTAAAGTTATTCATATCCACATCAGGAAAATAAGTTCTTCCAAGTATCTGATAGTCATCTTTCATATCTCTTAAAAAATTTACCTTTTGAAAAGCTGCGCCAAGCTTCATTGCATAAGGTTTTAACTCATTGTACAACCTTGTATCGCCTTCAGTAAAAATATGCAGGCACATTAATCCAACTACTTCAGCTGACCCTAAAATGTACTGTTGATATTTCTCAGAAGTATAATCTACTTTTTCCAAATCCATTTCCATACTCAATAAAAACGTTTCTATCAATTGTTGATCAATGTTGTATTTATGTACTGCCTGCTGAAAAGAGTTTAAGATAGGATTAAATGAAATGCGGGTTTCTATTGCTTCATAAGTTTCATCTTTAAACTTTGAAAGCAGGTATCTCTTATCAAAACCTTCAAAGCTATCTACAATTTCATCCGCTACCCTTACAAAACCATAAACTGAATAAATAGCATCCCGAAACCGATGATTTAAAAAATAGATGCCAAGGGAAAAACTCGTACTATAGGTACGTGTAGTCAACCTGCTGACTTCCACTGACAAAGCATCAAACAGCAACTTCATTCTTTTTAATTTTTAGTTGTTTAAGTAATTGTTGGGCGGCAATCTTACCAGAAATTAATGAGGGCGGCACACCGGGGCCCGGTACAGTAAGTTGACCGGCATAAAACAAATTTTTTATTTTTTTATTTTTTATTTTAGGTTTTAATATGGCGGTTTGCATTAAGGTATTTGCAAGGCCATAAGCATTGCCCTTATATGAATGGTAATCTTCAATAAAATTATTTACGCAATAGCTTTTTTTATAATCAATATTATCCTCAATATTTTCTCCGATATGTTTTTGGAGCCTTTTCATCATTATGCCATAATATTTTTCACGCAGTGTTTCACTATCTGGTAAACCTGGGGCTATAGGCATTAATAAAAATAAATTTTCATGCCCTTCAGGAGCAACACTTTCATCAGATTGGGATGGACAGCAGACATAAAACAAAGGTGCAGTAGGCCATTGCGGATCCTTATAAATTTCTTTTGAGTGCTGCAGCAGATCTTCTTCAAAAAATAATGTGTGATGATTTATAGATTTTATTTTTTTATTTAAACCTATATAATAAATAAGGCATGAGGGTGCAAAGGTTTTTTTGTCCCAATAACTTTCTGCGTAA
>JBKJLT010000226.1:0-7858 GCA_046596765.1 Ferruginibacter sp.
TACCTGTTTATTTTGGCTGCCGTGCTGGTTACTTTTTCATTTATCATAGATAATTACTGGTCGGGCAATGGTTCCATGGGGGCCGTGCAAAAAAATATTGAAAACGATATACAGACCCAGGAAAAAGATTTTGATAAACTGCTTAACGATACAGCAATTACACGACGAATGGATGACCGGACATTTGAAGAGCCAGAGCTACTGCAATTATCGCAAAAACCTTATTTTATTTTTAGATATTTTGTAAATGATATTAAACTGCACAGGATCATTTTCTGGAATACGCAAACTGTGTTACCAACAAATGAAGTGATAACAGCAAAAAACAGTACCGGTTTTGTAAAACTTGATAACGGTTATTATGCCTGGAACAAGAAGACTACAGGCAGCAGTGTTACGCTTGCATTAATTCCGGTTAAGTGGAAGTACTTTGTAGAGAATACCTACCTCGAAAATACATTTGCCGCTGGTAAGGGCATTGAAAGAGATTACGATATTTCAGTTAAAAATGCGGGGGCCGCGGTAAAATCCATTACAGGAAATACATTATTTTTCGTGGCCGAAAAAGCCGTTCAGGTTGTAACCAAAAATAACATCGTTGCAGTTTGGCTGCGTATTTTTGCAGCAATACTAGTATTGATTTTTATACATTTGCTGGCAATTAGAATTGCTGCAACCAAAGGTCTTTCAATAGCATTATTGTTTTTATTAACTGTAGTACCAGCACTCAGAATATTAAGCTATTATTTCCCCATTCCTTTAAATTTTCGCCAGTTTGAAATGTTTGATCCGTCTATTTACGGTTCAAATATTATTTTACGCTCGCTGGGCGACTTGCTTATCAATTCAGTCTTATTTACCTGGATTATTTTATTTATTCACAGCCAGGTATATGAAAAGAAGTTGAGGCCGGCAGATTTCAATAAATGGTTTAAATGGCTATTGCTGGCCGCGGGTTGCATTATTTTATTGATAGCAACTTTTACTGCAGGCCTTATAATAAGCAGCATGGTGGCCGATTCGCAGATATCATTTGACGTTATTAATTTTTTTACCCTTAATATCTACAGCGTAACGGGCTTTATTGTTTTATGCTGCATTGCTATTGGTTATTTTTTATTGAGCCAGGTACTGTTACAACTCATCCAGCCGTATTTTTCTAAAAACTTTTCCGGGCTTTACCTGGCAATTGCGGTTGGCGGTCTTATTTATTTATCCATTCGGCTGGGCACATCACATGCGGGTTTTCAACTGGCCATACTGGCATGGCTCATCATGTACCTGTTTTTACTCAACAGGAATTACCTGGCATTATCAGTAAAAAAAATCAATTCTTCAAAACTGATTTTCTGGCTTTTCTTTTTCTCTTTAACTATTACAGCAGTTATTGTTTTGGAGAACAGCAAGAAAGAGATGAATAGCCGGAAACATTATGCCGAAACTCTTGCCACCAAGGCCGATCCTGCCAGTGAAACCTTAATGAATACTTTGCTTACCGATTTTAGAAACGATTACCTGGCAGCAAATTTTTATCGTTTTGAAAGTGACAGCAGCAATAATTTTTTTAAAGACAGCCTGGTAAGTGGAAACTTCTCTGGCTACACCAATAACTACGATACTAAGATATTTACATTTGATGCAAATGAAAATCCGCTTTATAATAAAGAAGAAGCAAGCTTTAACGAACTGAATACGGTTTTAAAAACGCAGGCAAAACCAACCAATATACCCGGGCTTTTTTATTTCGATGAATCTTATGACCGTTTCAGTTATATAAGCCGTAAAACAGTTACCGGATTTACCGGCGACACATTGGGATATGTTTTTGTACTGGCCAATCCAAAAAAATATATAACCGATGCATTAAACCTGGAATTATTTTCAAGAGGTAAAAATAATGCCATTGAAAATTCTCCAGTATATGCTTTTGCCGTGTACAATAATCTTAAACTGGTAAACAGCCATAATGACTATGCTTTTGCCACTTCTTTAACAACACCCGAAATGCCAACCGAGGAATTTAAAGTAATTAATAAGAAAGGGTATGATGAGTTATGGTATAAGGCCGGGCCCCAAAAAGTTGTGATTATTGCCAAGCCGAACAACCTTTGGTTAGAATTGATAACCCTGTTTTCTTATTTGTTTTGTGCATTTTTAATTGTGGCGGGTATCTTCTGGCTTTTAAATATAAGCATACGGGCACGGTTCAACCGCAGCAGAATCAAATATTACTGGCAGTTCAGCATTCGCAGCCAGATACATGGCACGGTAATATTTATAAGTGTGCTTTCTTTTTTTGTGATAGGAATTGCCACTATCATGTTTTTTATCAGCCGCTACGAAAACAGCAACCGTGAAAAACTGAGCCGTGTTATACATGTAATGGAAAATGAAGTGCGGGGTTCGCTGTCCGAAATGTTGCAGGCCGATAATGAGATCAGGATGGGCGATGATGCTTTTCGTGAAAAACTGCAAAAGCTTATTGATAAAATATCAGAAATTCACTCGGTTGATGTAAACCTCTACGACCTGGATGGAAACCTGCAGGTTTCATCATTGCTGCTGCCTTACACTAAGGGAGTTATCAGTACCAGGATGGATCCTGTAGCTTATTATCACCTTAATCAAAAAAAAGAAGTGCAGTTTTTTAGGGAAGAGCAGATAGGTAAACTGCGTTTTGTAAGTAATTATGTTCCGGTGATTGATGCCACGGGCAGGGAGTATGCTTACCTGAACATACCGTATTTTACCAGCCAGAGCAAGCTGCAGGAAGAGATCGCCAATTTTTTGGTAACCATCATCAACCTGAATGCATTTATATTTTTAATTGCCGGTATCATTGCCCTGTTCATCACAAACCGCATCACCCGTTCTTTTTCTTTCATCAGCGAAAAAATGAAAGCTGTAAATCTTGGCAAACAAAACGAGGCCATTGAATGGAAGCGGAATGACGAAATTGGCGACCTGGTAAAAGAATATAATAAAATGGTAAGCAAGCTTGATGATAGTGCTTTGGCACTTGCCAAAAGCGAACGTGAGGGTGCCTGGCGTGAAATGGCGCGGCAGGTGGCGCATGAAATAAAGAACCCGCTTACGCCCATGAAGCTGAGTTTGCAATACCTGCAAAAATCCATTGCGGCCAAATCGCCTAATGTAGAAGAACTGACAAACAATGTTGCAAAAACTTTAGTAGAGCAGATAGAACACCTGAACCATATTGCAGGAGAGTTTAGCCAGTTTGCAAATATCGGCGACCCAAAAAATGAAATTTTTAATTTGAATGAAGTGATTAAACTGGTAACCCAATTACATTCGGTTAACGACCACACACATATTGAACTGAACATACCTGATAAACCGGTAATGGTAAATGCCGACCGTACACATATAAACCGCCTGTTCACCAATCTTATTTTAAATGCCATGCAGGCTGTACCAGCCGATAGAAATGTACAGATAGATGTTAATGAAGAAATTATTGACAATAATGTATTGATAAAAGTTAAAGACAATGGTAGCGGAATCAGCGAAGCTGTACAGTCGAAAATATTTACACCCAACTTTACTACCAAAACATCCGGCACTGGGCTGGGACTGGCCATGAGCAAGGGTATTGTGGAGCAGGCAAAAGGAAGGCTATGGTTTGAAACAGAAGCAGGAGTGGGAACAACGTTTTTTGTGGAGTTGCCGGTGGAGGATGTGAAATGATTTTTGGGAATTTTTTACAGGCAGCTTTGAAGATAAGCCCAATTACACCAACACCTTGTCATGCTCTGTGCTTATTTGTTCCGTCCAATTAATTTCCAATTGTTCCAATTTTACTTTCTCTTTCAAGCCGTGGTTATGTTGGTCAAAATGGTCTATATCAAAATTACAAACCAATGCTTCTACAACAGTTCGCCTATTTTCAATACTTCCACCATTGTGATAAAAGTGATCTTTGGTTACTACATTGAATTTACTCCAAAACTTTTCTATCATTTCATTTTTTCTCCAGTCGTTATGATGCCAGGTTGAGAGAATGAATTTTGCTTTTGTTTCGCTCAATAAATTGAATAGCAATTCCTCATCTTGCTCTGTCCAGCCGTTAAAATAGTCAACGTGCCTGCCATAATAAGGCGGATCGCAATAAATAATATCATTCTCTGTCGCAAGCGGAATAATATCAGCAAATGATTTATTATAAAATGTCCAATTGGGTTCTGGGTGTATAATTTTAGAAACTGTAGAAACCTGATTGGTAATTTTAGTTACATATGCCTGTGCAAATCTGTCTGGCTTTTTGCAGAATGGAATATTCCAATGTCCTTTATTATTAAATCGCATCATTCCATTAAATCCTGCCCTTGAAAGAAAAATAAAATCGTAAGGTGAAAATTCGCCACTATTAAAGCGTGAACGAACTTTTAGATAGTGTTCGTAACCATTGTTTTCAGCTTTACTCAACAAATCACCTTCTTGTTCAAGATATTGTTTCATTAAAGCTGCAGTAATTTTTTTTTGCTGAACATCTTTGTAAAAATTTATGATGTGCGGATTCGTATCATTTAAAATGGCATTTTTATAACCTGAATTAAAAGCAACAACACCAGTTCCAAGAAATGGTTCTATCCACTTGCCTTTAGCTTTAGGAGCAAGTTCCATAATCCAGGGAACAAGTTTGGTTTTTATACCTTGACTTTTTATGGGAGGAACAATTACTTTCATTCGGCCTCATTTTTATAGTTTGAACGCCTTACTATCTTATCCCATAAATCGGTTCTTCCTTTAAATTCTAAAAAATCTTTGAGTGTAGTAATTTTTATTGGCTTCCCGTCTTTTATCATTGTTGCAGTGCCGTAGTTTATCCAATATTCGTCAAACCATTCTTCGCCTAATTGACTGAAAATTCCATTTTCGTTTCTTAAATCATCAATACTAAGCGTTGAACCAATATTGGCGGTATTGCCAGAACCTTGTTTATCGCTGGCAATTTTCCATTTCTCTGCTACAAAAAAGTCAAAATCTTTAATTACAGAAGTGATTGATTTTAAATTATCAACTGTTGTAACTTCTCTTTCGCCAATTTTTTTGTTAGAAGTTTCGTATTCTTCCTGAAGTTCCTGAACCTGATAAATTTCTGTTTCTGAAGCGTCGTCTGCCATATCTGTTCTTGTGTAAATAACCCCCAAACAAAAATGTCCTGAATATTGATTGTATGGAAACTGTATGTTTTTCTTTTTATCTCTTTCTTTGAAATAACTTCCATGGCTTCCCAATGTAAAACTAGAGATACCGTTTTTCTTTCGGTAAGTTGTTTTTAAGTCAACTGCAAATTTTACTTCTTCATTTTTCTTATTAATAAAAGTCAGGTCAGGATAATAATTTTGATGCTCTGTCAATATAATATTGTATCCGTTTTCTTCTGCAAATTGTAAAATCTGAGGGAAAATATGGATTTCGAGAATTTTGGAAACAATTTTTGTGTCGGATGAGATGGTGTAGATATTCTTATAAACGTCAATAAAACCTTTCACAGACCAATCTCCGTTTTCTGTTGAAACATATTTTTCGAGTTTGTTCGTAAATGTGTTCAACGCTTTTTTGAACGCTGTTTTATACTTATTTTCCTCTTTCAAATCCATTTTTCAAAGTTACAGTTTTAATTCCTGCCTTTTTATTGATTGCCGATGTAAAGTAAAATTGATTTGTAAAGTTGTAAAACAGAGATTTATCTGTCCAACAATAACAAAAACTGAGATTGTTAAGTTCCTTTTCTACAATCCTTTAGTCGCCCTGTTCTTTTTAATAAAGCTCTCAAACTCCACCAACCCCATACTGCTTAAATTCTGCTCTTTAGTAACCATAGCTTTTTGCGCAGCCAGCACACCATATCGGGTATCTTTAAATCCATCAATGCTGTGTGCATCGGGGTCTATAGAGATGAGTACATTTTTTTGCAGGGCATAATCAATATGCCGCCAGTCAATATCCAGGCGGCTGGGGTGGGCGTTTAATTCAATCACTACATTGTTGGCAGCGCAGGCATCAATAATTTTTTTATGGTCAAGTGGATAACCTTTGCGGCTTAGTAATAAACGGCCGGTCATGTGGCCAAGTATAGTTGTGTACGGGTTTTCAATAGCTGTAATCAGACGTTGCATGGCTTTCTCTTCAGTCATTTTTAAAATACTGTGTACCGAGGCAATCACTAAGTCGAAAGTTGCCAGTACCGCATTAGCGTAATCAAGGCTGCCATCATACAAAATATCACTCTCAATACTTTTAAAGATCTTAAAATCTTTTAGTTTCCTATTCAACGCATCAACCTGCTCATGTTGCGCCTGAATTCTTTCTTCAGATAAACCCTGTGCATAAAACGCACTTTTGCTGTGGTCGCTTATAACTAAGTATTCAAAACCCTGTTCTTTAGCGGCTTTAGCCATTTCTTCCAGTGTATTGTTGCCATCGCTCCAGTTGCTGTGGCTGTGTATGATGCCCCTGATATCGCCCGGCTGTATTAACCAGGGCAGGAGAGATGTTGCCGCCCGGTCAATAATTTCAGGCGTTTCTCTCAGGCAGTAAGGTATATAACTGATGCCCGCTTTTTTAAAAACTGCCGAATCATCCGGTCCGGAAGCTCCCAAAAAGTCAATATCAGGGAAGCGGAATATAAAAGCATTGATAAATTCCGGGCTGGCGGTGGTAAAAAAGCATTTCTTTTCAAAAGCTTCTGTGGCGCTGTATAATCTAAGTTTCAGTCCGTTGAGCAGTTTATAAAGCAGGCTGTCGGTATTTTCTTCAAGCAATTCCGGCGGATTGGCCGTTTGAAATTTAGGTTTTATGTTTTCGATGGAGCAATTAACAACATATTCCAGTTCTTCAATTATTTCCAGTTGTCTTTTAAAACTGCCCGTTAAATAAACATTTTCAGCACCAAAAAGCTTTTGAATGTAAGTGGTTATTTGTGGTTCCACCGCTTCAATCTGCGGGTACAAATTACTACCCTGATTACTTAAATAAAACTCGATGGTTTCAATTACATTTTGCTGTGTTTTTTCTCCAAATCCTTTGTAAAGTTTTAAACGGTTTTCTTTACAGGCGTATAAAAGTTCACCAATACTTTCTATTTCCATCTCTTTCCAGATGGTAGAAATTTTTTTAGGGCCAATACCTTTTATGTTCAGCATTTCTATCACACCAATGGGTGTTTTTTCAATCAACTCCTGCAATATTTTTAATGAACCGGTTTCTAAAATTTCAATTATTTTTTTTGCAGATGATTCACCAATGCCTTTTATCAATGCAATTTTTTCTCTGGGAGTTTCGCTTAATTGCTGTGGTAATTTTTCAATATTAAAAGCGGCAATTGCATACGATTTTGCCTTAAAATTATTTTCTGCATGTATGTCGGTTAACTTGCTTAAAAGGCTGAAATTTTCGGCAATTTGATAATTATCCATTTTTTTAAATTGTTACCGTAAATGTAAGAAGAATAAAAAACTGCCTGTTGAAAAATATTTTTTGCATCAAAAACTAAAAATATTTTTGCATTATTTTTTCTATAAATAAAAAAATATTTTCTTCATAAAAACAAAATTTATTTTTTTGCAAGGGCTAAAAAAAAGTATAAAAAAATGACTGCAGTTTTTAAAATATATGCTTGTTGTTAAGCAGGAGTATATCTAAATAAGATAAGAAGTAAGTATGCTGTCAAATGCGCTGTGGTAAAGGGTTTAAATGAAAAAAGTTCCGGTTTTTACCGGAACTTTTAAGATATTTTGCTTCGTTAAAAGCGAAGAATTACTTCTTCTTTGCAGCTTTCTTTGCAGCTTTTTTAGGAGCAGCTTTCTTAGCAGCGGCTTTTTTTGGAGCGGCT
>JBKJLT010000285.1:0-7194 GCA_046596765.1 Ferruginibacter sp.
CTAAGTAATTATTTTCAAATTGTGCCAATATCGCCTGCTCCTATACCTTGTGCATTTTAGTATATTAATTTTTCTGGCGTAAGAGTCTATTAAACTGATGATATGCTTGACAAATAAAATATTAGTTTTATTTTTTTATACGAGTATTAATAATTCAATCACATTTACATGAAAAAATTATTTTTTTTATTTCTATTACCAGTTATTTCTTTTAATTGTCAGAAAGATACTAGCACACCAAATGGTACAACATCTTTGCCAACAGTTACTACGACAGCAGTTACTTCAATAACTTCTACATCTGTATTAAGTGGTGGTAATGTAAGTTCTGATGGTGGAGAAACAGTTACAGCTCGTGGAGTTTGCTTGAGTACATCACAAAATCCTACTGTAGCAAATAACAAAACTAATGATGGTACTGGTACAGGGAGCTACTCCAGTTCTATAACTGGTCTAACAGCAAATACAATTTATTATGTAAGGGCTTATGCAACTAATAGTATAGGTACCGGATACGGTAACCAATTAAGTTTTACCACATCTTTATTATCTACTACTCCAACTCTGACTACCTCCTCAATAACAATAATAACAAATACATCCTCATATAGTGGTGGTAATATAACCTCTGATGGTGGAGCAACAGTTACAGCTCGTGGAGTTTGCTGGAGTACATCACAAAATCCTACTATAGCAAATAACAAAACAACAGACGGTACTGGTACAGGAAATTACACCAGTTCTTTAACCGGTCTGGCTCCGAATGCAATATATTATGTAAGGGCTTATGCAACCAATAGCATAGGTACTGGATATGGCAATCAGTTAAGTTTTACAACATTACAAACTTACTCACCGCCAACAGTAACTATATGTAGCCAGATATGGATGTTAAAGAATCTTGATGTTGATACTTACCGAAATGGGGATCCTATACCACAAGTAACAGATCAAACTCAATGGAAAAACCTTACTACTGGCGCATGGTGTTACTTTTATAACGATCCGGCAAATGGAGTTGTATTTGGTAAATTATACAATTGGTATGCAGTAAATGACCCAAGAGGGTTAGCACCTACAGGCTGGCATATACCTAGTGATGGAGAATGGACAACACTCACTAATTGCTTAGGAGGGGAAAGTGTTGCCGGAGACAAATTGAGGGCGACGATTTTATGGTTACCGAACCTTGCTGGTCAATATACTGCAACAAACAGTAGTGGCTTTACAGCACTCCCAGGTGCAGGAAGGGATTATTTGGGTGCATGGGACGGTCCCGGCCCTAACCCTGCAGGACATTCTGGCGTTTGGTGGACCTCTACCCCTAGTGGGGCCTTAACATCCTGGCTTCGAAGGATGAGTCGCTGGGCTCAGGAAAATTATTTTGTCAGATCTAACGATGATAACCCTTCGGGGATGTCTGTTCGTTGCGTTAGAGATTAGGAAGGAGTTTTAAATTATCACTTTAAAACATCTATAATTTTTTTTAGGAGTATAGATTTAACGACAATGGAATTAAAATCCTACGGTTTCTAACAATCATATTAAGAAAACAATTACAAATGAAACTAAATGATTTTATTTCAGAAACACTGGATGAATTAAAAATATTGAAAAATGATCCTAATAAGAAAAGATATACAGTTCAGGAATTAGAGTTTGAATTCAGTTTTGTTATAAAAAAATCAGGAGCAATAGGAACAAATAAATTATGGGATTTATTTATTCCGGTAACAGTTGATGGTCAATACTCAAGCGATAAAATTCATAAGGTAAAAATAAAGCTGGAACCTAAAAACAGTACCTCAGCAACTAATAATAGGGGTATTCAGCAAAAAACAAATGCAAATAAATAAAACATGGAAAGTATAGCAAATGAATTAAGTGATTATTTATTAGAGTTTCAGGACAAATTTTCAATTCGTGAAGCTGATATAAAAATTTTATGGTACGGAAATACCGTTCTTATAAAATATTTAACACAACGATCAAATGAAATGCATGTATCAATTATAAATTCAACCGCCTTCCTTACAAGGCTAAAGATTATGAATGCATGTATTTCTATGATTCATTGTGATGCAAAAGCATTGACAATTGAATTCAAATTCAATGGTGTTGATTTAAATAAACCAATTGATACAAATACAATTAACAAATGAGTTTCACAACCCAACATTAGTTCAACATGCTTATAAAAGCTCTAATAATACTAGTAGTAGCTATTTTGCTGCATTCGAATACTACTGCTCAGGGTTTTGCAATAAATACAACAGGTGCTCAAACAAACGGAAGTGCTTTATTAGATGTAAGCAGTACACAAAAAGGAGTGCTTATTCCCAGGATGACAATGGTTCAAAGAGATGCTATTGTTAGTCCAGCTACTGGATTGATGGTTTATCAAACAGATAATAATGCAGGTTATTGGTATTTTGATGGGGTTATTTGGAGAACCTTTGTATCAAATAATATTATTTCAAATAATTCTATTGGATTTAAAGCTGTAAGAGATATAAAAGCAGGTCATTCATTAAGTAGTGGACAAATTATTTATGATAGTGTAACTTTTAATGATGGAAATTATTATAACAATTCCAATGGAAGATTTACAGCATTACAGTCAGGAGTTTATTTGTTTAATATATTAACATATGCCAATGCAGGATCTGATAGGTACGAAATAATGAAGAATGGATCAATTTTGGAAAAGATTTATCAATATGCAAATAATACTGAAGGAATTAAAGCTGCTCAAGTGCTAATTAAATTGGATATAAACGATTATATCCAAGTTAACTATGTGGGTGGTTCTGTGCCATGCTGCGGAATTACTGAATATATAAATTTTTCTGGGGTAAGATTATATTAGATTATGAATATCTTAATATTTTTTTCGGTGTTTGTATGATAACCTTCCGTAAAAAATTAGTTACTTATATGCAGTTAGCCGATGATAAAAGCTGAAACTACAAATACTCTGATTAATTTAAAGAAAGCTGAGTTACAAATACACTAAACATAAATAGACTCTGCTTAGTGGCTAGACACCTGCAACTGTGCCTTAAATTTAAAATGCACCAGCTCATCTTTAAAAAGCGATGCCATAACATTTATTGCGCCGCTTTCGTCTGTTGCGTATTTTATAGAGGCATGAATCAAATTATTTTCAAGAGGATTAATGACAGCTAGGAATTTCATATCTGAAGCCTGCACCAGGTTTGTTTGTTTGCCAACAACATCCTCTGTTATTTCCTTTATCATCTGCATCATGCAAACACCGGGTACAACCGGCTGGTTGGGAAAATGCCCGTCAAATATTTTATGATCGGCGTTAATAAAAATTTCAGCCCAAATTTCAGTTTCAGAACTTACTTTATCACTGATGGTAAAAAAATCGTTTAGCAGCATTATTTTTCTTTTACAACTTTGCCAATACATTTACAACTTTGCCAAAGTTTTGAACTTTGGCAAAGTTTGGAAAAGTTTCTAATTATCTTTCAATTCTTTTCAGGCCTATATTAAATTCAAATGTCTTGTGCGATATGCCGATGGTATCCGGTACAACTTTGGCAAAGTTTTGAACTTTGCCAAAGTTTCCCATCACCGCTTCTACAATTGTTTTTTTATTGGAAGCTCTTTCCATTCTTACCAGTTGATCTCCACTTTGGTTTGTAATATAATAATTAAAGCCTTTGGTTTGCGGAAAAATAAAATAAATGAGCCCCTCCTTGGTTTTTACAACAGCTTTAGAATTGTCGAGGTTATTCATCAGTATAAGTTCAAAATCGTGCTGCAATGTTTTTATTACCGATTTTTTATTTAGTTTTTTCATGATAGAATAAACTTTAAAGTCGCCATTGGTTTTAAATTCAAAATCAAAAAAACCAAAACCCATTTCATTACTAAAAACCATACGGGTGGTGCTGTCTGGCATTTTTTTAATAAGCAATAAACCGCTTAAATGATTGCCAACCACATCAACAGTAGTATTATACAAAGCAACGGTAAAATTAGGCTTAAATTTTTGCAGCACATTTACATCTGCAACTGCTGTTTGCATTTGCTTGTAAGATGGAGAGCAGCTTATTACAAAAAGTAAGCAGCTACTTAATATCAAATAAGGTATCCGGAATTGCCGCATTTAGTTCTTTATTGGTAAAACGCATGATGGTGTTATCGCCGGAAAGTTCAAGCATTTGAATGCTGACAACAGAAAAATCTTTCTTATCAACAATTACATTGATGGATTTGAACATTTCTTTCATACCCTTGGCCACCGGGGTTAATTCAACCAGCGCATTGGTTTTATTTTCAAAAACACGGGTTTTAAAATCGGTATTGTCAAGTGTTGTTCCCTGCATACAGTCAATCATTATTTTATTAATCTGCTGAAACATTTTGTTCGACTTTGTTGATACTTTACTTTCTTTTGCCCCATCTTTCACGTAAGCTTTATCCTTGTTTAGTATCATCAGGTATTTAAAGGGCTGGTTGTATTCCATCCGCACACGGCTGTCTTTTTTAAACCAGAAATTACCCTTAGAAGTAATTTTTTCTGAAAGCAAACTCAGGTTTTTATCCTGCGTAAAGTCGGCTTTAATGGAATTTGTTTTTTGTGCAGCGGTAGCAAAGCTCGCTTTGAATTTTGGCAGGTCGGCAACGGCTGTATAGCCCGGATATTGTGCTTTTGCAACAAAGCCCGAAACCAGCAACAGCATTAATAGCATAGTTTTATTCATAAGGGTGCAAAGCTAACAATTTATCAAGCCGGATTATGCTGTAACCTCTTTTTTTAACTTCTTGTATAAATTTTGGAAGAACATCAACTGTAATCTTGCAGGTATCATGAAAGAGAAAAATACCACCTGGCTCAATACGTGCACATAGCTTGTTAAATAATTGCTGCTCGTCCTTACTTACTGTATCCATCGAACGTACACTCCAGCCAATAGGTATATATTGCCCTGTAATAACAGCCTTCCTTAAATTAGGGTTGGTTACACCATAGGGAGGCCTGAATAAGCTTGTAGTGTACCCAACCGCTTTAAGCATAGCTTCATCCATTTTCTTAAGGTCATTCAGCATCTCTTTAGCCGAAAACATATCAAACCAAAAATGATGAGAGTAACTGTGATTTCCAATAATATGCCCTTCTGCGTCTATTTCCTGTAAAATAATTTCATTTTTGGCAATGCGGTTTCCAATACAAAAAAAAGCAGCTTTTATGTCTTCATCTTTTAAAATCTTTAATATTTCTCTTGTATAATTTTCTGCAGGACCATCATCAAAACTTATAGAAATTTCTTTTTTATCCGTATTAGCACCGCAAATAACCGGAAAAAAAAATCCGGAATTTATATTAATGCAGCCCCAAAAGACAATAAGAGAATAAGCAATAAGCAATAGGCAATAAGTATAAACAGGCAACCCGGATTGTATATGCACACTAATTAAAACTGCAAGCAGAAAAATAAAAAAAATATTTGTATTTCGGAAATTTAGCATGCCGACAGCAAAGATAAAGAATGATGTATGCCCTGGTAGTGATTATAAATTAAAATACGATTGATTTTTTTATCCTGCAAAGCAGCATGATTCAACGCAGCAGGCAATTTGCCTGATTTGATAGTGGTAGCAGCAAGCCACATGGCGAAAGATGCTGCCGTGGGATATTCTCCACAGAGATATTTATAGTCAAGAGTATCTTTATTACTGAAAATAGTTTTACCCAACTGATTATAAATTTCGTCTGATAAAGCATCTCCATTTTTACCCGTGATGATGAGATCAATATCAGCCATACTTAATGCATGTCTTTCTAAAAAATAAGAAATTTGTTTTTGTATTTCAGCATTTCCTTCGGGCTTGTAAAAAGTATGCAAGCCATCCAGCATTGCATAATCGGTTGCAGTTGGTTCAACTGTCAATAAAAAAAATGCTGCACCTTCGCCTGCAATAGTTCCTTTTGTTTTTGTTTTATAAAGATCAAGATTAGAAACCGGCCCCTGCTTATACAAACCAAGCCTGTTTAAAATTTTATGACTTGTGTTTGTAATTTCATCAATAGCGCCAACCAATACATTGGTTGCATCTTTTTCTTTCAGCAGCAGCATTCCATCAAGCAAAGCGCTTTCAAAAGAAAAGCCGCGGTGTACAAAAGCATTATTATAATTATTACATTGTAGCAACAACCCAATTTGTGCACCAATGGTATTGTGGGTTGATTGTATAAAGGCTGTTGGTGTCAGTAATTCTTCATTAAACTCCACCATTTTGCTTAAAAAAGAATTGGTGTCTTCCAGGCATCCATAAGCAGTGCCAGTAATTATTGCATCGGGTACTTTAACGCCGGCTTCCTGCAGGCATTCCATAGCTGCGGCCACACCCATGCGTATGATGCGGCTCATGCGCCTGATCTGTTTGGGATCAATAAAGTTTTTGTAATCGGGTTCTATGCAGGCAAGGCGGTTACCGGTATAAGGCACAACTTCTTCCAATGGCTGGTGGCCAAAAGTTTTTTGTGGGGAGATATTGCCTGTTGCCCTGATGTACATATTTGTAGTTAAAGATTTTTAAGGTTGTAGTTTTTCTTGCTGCGCAAGAAAACAATTTTTCGCCACAAAGACACAAAGGCACAAAGTTTATTTCTGCGAAATAACTTATATCATGATTTTAAAATGGTTTACTATTTTCCTTTGTGGCTTTGCGCCTTTGTGGCTAAGTCCCTTTCGCAGCGCAGCTGAGAAATTTTTTATAAGACATTAGCCATACGGCTTTTAATTCGATTCTATTCCAAATCAACCTTCGAAAAAATTAATGATGAACAATTACCACCAAAACCAACCGAGTTCGAAAGCACATGTTTCACTTCCACATTTTTCATAAATTTTCTCTCCGGCACAAACGGCAAATCAACCATGGGTGTTTGCAAACGAAGGTTAGGAAATATTATACCATGCTGCAAAGCCAAAACAGAAAAAACCGCTTCTATTCCGCCGCTTGCACCCAATGTATGCCCGGTAAATGTTTTTGTTGAACTCATTTTTGGATAATGCGGATCGAACAATCTTTTAATGGCTGTTCCTTCGGCAATATCATTATTCTGTGTGCCGGTGCCATGCAGGTTGATGTAATCAATATCTTCAGGGTTTAATCCGCTTTTTTTAAGTGCGCCACTCATGGCCAGGTAAGAAC
>JBKJLT010000556.1:0-3217 GCA_046596765.1 Ferruginibacter sp.
GCCCTTGCGGCATAGCTTAATATCTTTGTAAAAAATACATTTACTTTTCCTTCTTACTTATTTTAATGCAACTATATAATTTACAAGCATTGAATTTGAAGAACACAAAACACCAAACTCATAACACCAAACAAAAAACATGTCGTTAAAAATATATAACACCCTTTCAAGAGAAAAAGAATTATTTACACCCCTTACACCCGATCATGTGGGCATGTATGTGTGTGGTCCCACGGTTTACAGCGATGTACATTTGGGCAACTGCCGCACATTTATTTCCTTCGATATTATTTACCGCTACCTGGTTTACCTGGGTTATAAAGTACGTTATGTGCGTAACATAACCGATGCTGGCCATTTGGAAGGTGATCGTGATGAAGGCGATGATAAATTCAGCAAACTTGCACGTTTGCAAAAAGTAGAGCCGATGGAGATTGTTCAGAAATATACGTTGGGCTTTCATCACGTAATGCAGTTGCTTAATAATTTGCCGCCATCAATTGAGCCAACCGCCACCGGGCATATTGCAGAGCAGATAGAAATTACCAAGCAGATATTGGCAAATGGATATGCTTATGAAGTAAACGGCACCATTTATTTTGATGTAGAAAAATATAATAAAGAACTCCCTTACGGCATCCTTACCAACCGCAAAATGGAAGACCTTTTAGAAGGTACCCGTGAGCTCGGCGGACAGGATGAAAAACGCGGTCGACTTGATTTTGCTTTATGGATTAAAGCCAAGCCTGAACATTTGATGCAATGGCCAAGTCCGTGGGGAATGGGTTTTCCCGGTTGGCATATTGAGTGCTCGGCCATGAGTGAAAAATATTTGGGAAAGAAATTTGATATACATGGTGGGGGCATGGATCTGGCTGCAACGCATCATACGAATGAAATTGCACAAAGCCAGGCTTGCTACCATACCAGCCCTGCAAACATTTGGATGCATACAAACATGCTTTCCGTAAACGGCACCCGTATGAGTAAATCGTTGGGGAACGGATTTTTGCCCGAAGAATTATTTACCGGTAACCATCTTTTACTTGAGAAAGCATATGCACCCATGACGGTACGGTTTTTTATGCTGCAAACACATTACCGCAGCACACTTGATTTTAGTAATGAGGCATTGCAGGCATCAGAAAAAGGGTTAAAAAGATTGTGGGATGCGTATGAAGTGCTGAAGCAGTTGGCAGTTGGTAAAGGGCAGTTGGCAACGGATGCTGAACTTGAGGCTAAAGTAAACAGGCTGGTAAATGAGTTTGATGAATTTATGAATGATGATTTTAATACTGCAAAGGTTTTGGGAAGTATGTTTGAACTGGTGCCGGTTATTAATTCGATAAAAGATGGGCTGATACAGGTGGATGCAATTGCTGCAACAACATTATCATTTCTGCAGCAAAAATTTAAAGCTTATTTAGAAGATGTCTTTGGCTTGCAAAATAGTGTTTCTAATAACGAAGTGTTGAGGGGTGTTATGGAACTTTTGATTGACATAAGAAAAGAAGCAAAAACAAAAAGAGATTTTACAACGAGTGATAAGATAAGAAACCAATTAACGGTGATAGGCATTAACTTAAAAGATGAAAAAGGCGGCGAGATGAGTTGGGGGCTGGAGTAACAATCCTGCGTCCTCCGCTCCTCGGCACCCTCTGCGTGAAATATTTCACGCAGGCAACGCAAAGAAGCAGAGAAGGCAGAGAATTTTCAGCAACATCTATATTTACGTAATCTCTGAGTAAAATAAAATATGGAACATATAGCTCACCTTACCAAAGACAAAAAGTTTAAAAAAATACTTGAACTGCAGCAACCGTTTGTGTTGGCAAAAAGAAAGAATGTATATCTGCATTTATGCAACTCTATCATGAGCCAGCAATTGAGCACGAAGGTTGCTGATGTTTTTCACCGTCGGTTTTTAGCACTTTACAAAACCAAAAACCCAACGGCTGCACAAATTGCAGCAACTCCTTTTGAAACTTTAAGAGGAATTGGCTTAAGCAATGCAAAGGCTAATTATGTTTTAAACGTTTGCAAATTTTTTATTGAAGAAAAGATAACTGATGCCGCCTTACATAAGATGAGCAATGAAGAACTGATAAAATACCTTACCCAAATAAAGGGCGTGGGCCAGTGGACGGTTGAAATGGTTTTGATGTTTACACTTGGCAGAGAAGATGTTTTTGCGCTGGATGACCTTGGCATACAACAGGCAATCTGTAAACTATATGATATTGATGCAACGGATAAAAAAGCTATGAAGGAAAAGATGCTCGCTATTTCAAAAAAATGGAGCCCTTACCGAACCTATGCCTGCCGCTACTTATGGGGCTGGAAGGATTCACCGCCACCGGTAATTTAATAGTCCTGTTCCAGCGGATGAATCATCAACTCATCAATAACCACATGCGGCGGTTGAGTAATAATGTATTCAACGGCATTGGCCATATCCTGGTTTTTAAGCCAGTTTTCGTGTGCGGCATCTCCTTCTTTTTCTGCATGAAAAAAAGAATCAACCAAACCGCTGTAAACAACACTTACCTTAATTTTAAAAGGCCTTAACTCTTTGCGGATGGCGGCACTGAAAGCATCCTGTGCATATTTACTGGCGCAGTATAAAGACCCGCCGCTGAAAACCCTTTTAGCCACATCGCTGGCAATATTGATGATGTGCCCTGCAGTGTGTGCTTTCATGTGTGGTATTACGGCTTTGCAAAAAAGAAAAGTGCCTTTGGTGTTGGTGGCAAATAAATCATCCCAGTCGCTCACCGAAATATTTTCTGCCAGCCCAAAAACGCCATAACCGGCATTGTTTATCAGCACATCAACCTTACCAAACAGCTCAATTATTTTTTCAATGCTGCGGTTTACAAATACTTCATCAGCCACACTGCCACAATAAATTTCAGCAGTGCCACCCTTTGCCAAAATTTCTGTTTTTACCAGTTGCAGTTCATTTGCACTGCGTGCAATTAAAGCAAGCTTGGCTCCTTTTTCAGCCAGCGTCAATGCAATAGCTCTTCCAATTCCTTTTGAAGCCCCGGTAATTACAATTACTTTTTCTGATAAGGATGCCATAGGTTAAATATTGATGAGTGAAATGATTTGCTGAAGACAAATGTGGTCCGTTTCGTCAAATTCGTTGAGTTCTGCGCTGTCTACATCAAGCACGCCAATAACTTCTCCGTTTTTAATAATCGGTATAACAATC
>JBKJLT010000361.1:0-3700 GCA_046596765.1 Ferruginibacter sp.
AGATGATCCCTGGGTAATGTAGGCGACAATGTAAAAGAAACGTTCCCAAAATTTATTCATGCTAAAAGCGCCATGGGCGGCGTAGCGGTGTTGCAAAAAGGTTTGCATAAAAAGAGAAAGGTACCAATGGCACACAAAAAAGAGAATTATTATCGACATATTTTTTTATCACTATTAATTTTTAAATAATTATTTAAATTAAGATAGGCTTGTTGACTCATTATTAGCGATACTGTTTAACAGTTTTATCCATTTATTGTTTAAAATATTTTATATTGGGATTTTTAGTTTGTATCTGCGTCTTTATCATATTTCTTTTGCGCCTTGCAATTTTTTTCTCGGCTACTTTAAATGAAAAAAAATGCAGTAAAAAAATTCCTCCCGCACGCTACAGGAGGAATCAGTTTTAAAAAATCAGAAAAGGATTGTCATCCCGGAAATCATCACTTTTTAATCCAATAATTTTTTTGAAATAACAATACAAATGTTTCAAACTTATTTTCATACGCTTTTATCATTTTAATGTTTAACAATAAAATTTTTACCTAAAAATCCCTCCTGCATAGTTGCAGAAGGGACTGTATTTTTGCAATTTGCCAACTGGCAACTGCCAACTTGTTTTAGTATCCACCCATACCACCCATATCAGGTGCGCCATGGCTGTGTGCTGCTTCTTCTTTTGGTTTATCAGCTATTACACATTCTGTTGTTAACAACATACCTGCAATAGAAGCTGCATTTTCCAAAGCTACACGGCTTACTTTAGTTGGATCAATTACACCCGCCTTAAATAAGTTCTCGTACACTTCAGTTCTTGCATTAAAACCAAAATCGCCTTTGCCTTCTCTTATTTTTTGTACTACAATAGAACCGTCAATACCCGCATTAGCTGTAAGGCAACGGATAGGTTCTTCCAATGCACGGCGAACAATGGCCATACCGGTTTGCTCATCAGCTATCTGTCCTTTTACTTTTGGTTCAAGGGTTGCAATGGCACGAATGTAAGCAACTCCACCACCTGGTACAATTCCTTCTTCAACCGCTGCTCTTGTTGCATGTAATGCGTCATCCACACGGTCTTTCTTTTCTTTCATTTCAAGTTCAGTAGCTGCACCAATATATAAAACCGCAACACCACCGGCTAATTTTGCCAGGCGTTCCTGTAGTTTTTCTTTATCGTAATCAGATGTAGTTGTTTTTATCTGTGCTTTAATTTGCTCAACACGGCCAACGATTGATTTCTTTTCTCCTTTACCACCAACAATGGTAGTATTGTCTTTATCCAGCGTAACTGAAGAAGCCTGCCCTAATGCACTTAACTGAACATCTTCTAATTTGTTGCCCATTTCTTCGCTGATAACTTCACCACCTGTCAAAATTGCAATATCAGTAAGCATTTCTTTTCTGCGGTCGCCAAAGCCCGGTGCTTTAACAGCAGCCACTTTAATAGTACCGCGTAATTTATTTACAACCAATGTTGCCAATGCTTCGCCTTCCAGGTCTTCGGCAATGATCAGCAACGGACGGCCACTTTTTGCAACAGCTTCCAAAACTGGAAGGATGTCCTTCATGGTCGAAATCTTTTTGTCGTAGATCATTATATAAGGATTTTGCAATTCAGCCTGCATTTTTTCGCTGTTGGTTACAAAGTAAGGACTGATATAACCCCTATCAAACTGCATGCCTTCCACAATATCCGAAGTAGTATCTGTTCCTTTAGCTTCTTCCACAGTAATAACACCTTCTTTACCAACTTTACCAAAAGCCTCAGCAATTAATTTACCAATGGTTTCGTCGTTGTTGGCAGATATGGTTGCAACCTGCTGAATTTTTTTGCTATCGTTACCAACAGTTTGGCTTTGTGCTTTTAAACTTGCAACAACAAGGCTTACAGCCTTATCAATACCACGCTTAAGATCCATTGGGTTTGCACCTGCAGCAACCATTTTCAGGCCTTCGCTGATAATGCTCTGTGCAAGTACAGTAGCAGTAGTTGTACCATCACCCGCCTGATCGGCAGTTTTAGATGCAACTTCTTTTACCATTTGTGCGCCCATGTTCTCAATCGGGTCTTCCAGTTCAATTTCTTTTGCAACGGTAACACCATCTTTAGTTACAGTGGGAGCACCAAATTTGCGTTCCAGCACTACGTTACGGCCTTTTGGGCCAAGGGTTACTTTTACAGCGTTGGCCAAAGTATCAACGCCTTTTTTCATTTTATTTCTTGCTTCAATATCGAAGAATATCATTTTAGCCATAATAATCAATTTTAAATTTTAAATTTACGATTTTAGATTTTGGGTGACCGGCATTAAATCATTATTCAACATCGTTGTGTCACTCACTTGTACGGCATACCTCTATGCAGCTCATACCAAAGCGGATATTATTACCCTACTTTCATCAAAATATCCGAAGAACGCATCATTAGCAAATCTTCACCTTCTACCGTTATTTCGGTTCCTGCATATTTGCCATACAATACAATATCGCCGGCCTTTTGCTTAACAGGAATAATATTACCGGTTTGCTCGGCGTATTTTCCTGGCCCAACGGCCACTACAGTTCCTTTTTGTGGTTTCTCTTTAGCTGTATCCGGTATAATAATACCACCGGCTGTTTTAGTTTCAGCAGCAGCAGGTTTTACGAGTACTCTGTCATCGTATAACTCGTAATTCGCAACTTTTTTTGCCATAATGTATGTTTTGATTTTAATTAAGAAATAAATTTCCGTTTTTTTAACGGGTGGCAAAGGTACTGCCATTATTGTACCAACAAGCATTTAATACATAAGTTGGCAGAAAAAATGCAAAATTGAAGGTTCGGCGAAAATTCGGCAGGATTTTTTGTCAGTATTGTTGCTTTGCAACAAACTAAATTGCCACAGAGGCACGGAAGCACAGAAAAATACAAATCGGGTTTCCGTGTTTCCGTGCCTCTGTGGCAAACTTTTTTTGCCGTAGGCAAAACCCAAAACTCTAAACCCTAAACTCTAAACTTCTTCATACATTTGCAACTTCAAACAAAAAGAGTTCTTTAAGCAATGATCAGCAGAAGAAATATCCGGGTAAAAGTAATGCAGACCTTATACAGCATCGACAGTATGAACGGTGATGCAAAACCCGGCGAGGCAAACAGCATTCTTACCAAAAAAATAGAACAGAGCAGGCAGATATTTACTTACCTCGTTTATTTTATAACCGAAGTGGCCAGGTATTCTGAAACCGATGCCCGGCAAAAAGCCTCCAAACATTTGCCCACAGCAGCCGACCTTAATATCAACACCAAAATAGCCGGTAACGAATTACTCTGGAAAATAGTAGAAGATGCCAGTTTTAAAGCGGCTGTTGCCGAGTTGAAACCGCAGCATATTATGGATTCCGAACTGCTGAAAAAAATATACCTGCAACTCGTATCTTCTCCCGAATACACCGAATATATAGAAGAGCAAAGCAGAACCAATAAACTGGAAAAGGAAATGCTGGAATTTATTTTCAGCAACCTGATGTTGCCAAACGAAGATTTTATTGCACATGTAGAAGAACAATTTATTCATTGGGATGATGATGCCGAAATGATGAATCAACTGGTGCTTAACTTTTTGCAAAAGCCGGCAAACACAAATTTTACCGAAATTCTCAGCAAAGAAAAATGGGAGTTTGCCAAAAGCCTGTTGCAAACAGTTTTAGATAAAAAAGAA
>JBKJLT010000493.1:0-4202 GCA_046596765.1 Ferruginibacter sp.
AATAAAACAACCATTGAATTTAGTACAGCAGGTGGTCATACCTTAATACAGATAATTGATAATTCTGGCAGGTTGTTGTTGAATTTATTGGAGAAAGATTATGCTGCAGCCGGAAGACAGACCATACCATTTGATGCCTCTCATTTACCAAACGGGGTATATTATGCCCGATTACAAAACGGAGCCACACAGCAGGTAAGGCCAATGATGAAGGTTAGATAAAATAACTTTTTTTAAAAAATAATTGCAATAAAAAATCGTGTCGCTTTAGGCCACACGGTTTTTTAAATTTTGACCTCACCCCAACCCCTCTCCATCCTTCGACAAGCTCAGGAGAGAGGGAACTGGACTGGTTAATGACACATTTCATTTTGATATTAATCTGTAATACGATGCCCCGCATTTACCCAATCCACAATTTTTTGTTTATCATTAGCTGTTAATTGAGCATTTGGAGCCTGTGGCATAAAAGTAGGCATGCCATCAACGGCCCTCGCTTTAATCCTGTCCCAGGAGTTAACAATACTATTATCAGCATCAAAATTTTTACCACCGGTAACTGTTCCGTTCAGGTGGCAGGGGCCACAATAACCTTTGATGATGGTTCTTACTGCAAAAAACTTTGGACCATATCCGTTTATTGTTACGCCTGCTAAGGTGCCCGAACAATTATTTGCATTTTTAGCCGTAACCGTATAGGTTCCTGCAGCCAGATTAAAGAAATTAGTTGATGCCTGAAAAGGTACTCCGGTAATACTATATACATACCCCGAGCCTACAGGAGAAGTAACAGTAATAGTACCGGAGGACTGGCCCGTAATTGTATGTGTTACTCCGGCTACCGGCGTTATTGTTACACCCAAACAGGGGTCAACAGGTGGCGGTGGAGGCGGTGGTACTGGCGTTGTATCGGATTTAGAACAGCCGGCGAAAATAGCTGTCAATAATACTGCTGTAATAATTAGTGTGGATTTCATTGTAATTATTTGTACCATAAATTTAGCTTTTAAAAACCATACCAATTAAATTTTGATAGTTTATTAATAAGATTTATTTACACGCCCTAAACCAACTTACAACTATGATACAGGTATAAAGCTTTTGCTGCTTTTGCATTATTGTAGTTTGATTATTTACCTTTTTTGGTGCCAGATAATCTTTATTTGCAATGCAGGTTATTTAATGCTGGGCGTATACATCCATTTGCAAAACGAGGTATTGGTACAGGTAAAGGCAATGATTAAAGTGAGTTGACATAAGTAATTGCTGGCTTTATTTTAAGTACCATATTTAAAAGCCCATGCAATCATTTCATCCATAATTATGTTTTTTGTTTTGGGGTCATTTAAATTCAGGTCGTGGCCTGCACCTTCAATTGGCAGTAATTTATGTATGATCTTTTTTGATTGTAAAAGACTATCCAGCTTAGCCGACTGAGAATACGGAACCGTTTTATCAAGTGTACCATGTATGAGTAGGACCGGGATATTTTTTACATGGTATAAAGGGCTGGATGCTTTGTACCCCGGTGGTTGAGGCTGGCCGGCAACATATTTTCCATTTGCCATTTTTTCAACTACAGCAAGCATACCTATCCTGGCCTGATAATTCAGGAAAACTGTATCCGTTACATCGGTGGGTGCAGATTCGGCAATAATAGCACTGATTTTTTTGTTCCCTAAATAAGCATACAGTAAGGCAAGATGACCCCCGGCACTGTGCCCTGAAGTTATGAAGCCATCTTTACGGGTATGCCATGCATCTGCATGTGCAATGCAATAATTAACAGCACTGTCAATATCTGCAAGCATTTCAGGATAGTGAGTTTGCAGGTTGTCGGCAAAGCGATAGTTAATATTAATACTTGCTATCCCTTTTGCCAGCATTGCTTCCTGCGTGGCAGTATTCAAAAATTTGTCTCCCATTATCCAGGCACCGCCATGTATCAAAATTACAAAAGGAGTTTTTGCATTTCTGTTGGCGGGCAAATACACATCCATTTTGCTGGAGCGGAAAGAGCCATAAGCAACATTGCGTATTTTTTGTTCGGCAATATTTTGGGCAGATGTTTTTGAGAAATTAAAGCTAAAAATGAGGCTTTGAATTGTAATGATAGTTAATAATCGTTTCATTGGTATTGCTTGCTGCGTTTTTTTCATTGACTGTACAAAACAAACGAATAAAAGTGAATTATAGATTGATACTCATCACTTATACTTCCCCCAACAACTCCATCAACCTCCAATTAACATAATAAGTTGTTCTGCCTAATTTTTGAGTTTTACAATGTTGGCATCCGTTAGTTTCTTTAACCAGGTTGATGCTGTTTCTTCATGATCAAATAAACCCGTTTTTTCGACATAAAACAAATTTCATGTCGAAAACCCCATCTTTACCAGATTATGACTTAACCTTTTCTATCCATTTCCATTACCAACCAAAACCATAAATTTGTGCTTTAAATAAACTCATGCAACTAATTCCCGTAACAGATAAATCAACGGCCCAGCAATTTATTAAGGTTACTGTCGACCTCAATAAAAAAGACCCCAACTGGATTCGCCCGTTGGATAAGGACATTAATGAAGTTTTTGATAAAGAAAAAAACAAGGCCTTTCGTTTTGGAGAAATTATACGCTGGATTTTAAAAGACGATGCTGGTAAATTAATTGGCCGCATTGCTGCATTTACCAATAAAAAATATAAGAACAAAGGTGATGATGTGCCTGTTGGTTGCATGGGTTTTTTTGAATGTATCAATAACCAGGAAGCAGCCAATCTTTTATTTGATACTGCCCGGCAATGGCTTATGCAGCATGGCATGCAAGCCATGGACGGCCCCATTAATTTTGGAGAACGCGACCGCTGGTGGGGATTGATTACAGCAGGTTTTACGCCGCCGCTGTATTGTATGAACTATAATCCGCCATACTATATTACACTATTTGAAAATTACGGTTTTAAACCATTTTATAACCAGGTTTGTTTTGGATTGGAAGCCGCAAAGAAACTGGCTCAAAAAATTCTTGATCGTCATAAGATGCATGATGAAAATCCTGATATTGGTTTTAGCCTCATCAAAAAAAATAACCTGGAAAAATATGCCGCTGATTTTGTGGAAGTATATAATAAAGCCTGGGCAGGCCATGGAGGTTTAAAAGAAATGGGTAAAGAACAGGTACTGCTTATGTTTAAAAAAATGAAACCGGTGATGGATGAAAAAGTGATTTATTTTGCATATCACAAAGGCGTTGCCATCGCCATGTTCATTAACCTTCCAGATATAAACCAGTACTTTAAACACCTGAACGGTAAATTCGGATTATTGCAAAAACTGGAATTTGTATGGCGGCAGAAATTCAGGCCATCCAAAAAATTTGTAGGTGTGGTATTTGGGGTTGTACCAGAATGGCAGGGAAAAGGCATTGATGCCTATATTATTGGCGAATGTTCAAAAATAGTTCAGACAGATCCATTACTATATACGGAGTATGAAATGCAATGGATAGGCGATTTTAATATTAAAATGATTAATGTGGCCGAAAGCCTGGGCGATACCTTCCGCTCCCGGAATCTAACAACCTACAGGTATTTGTTCGACAGGACAAAGGAATTTAAACGGCACCCTTTTCTGGAATAAAAAACTTGCCACGGATTCCACAGATTTTCACTGATTAAATATGCACTATCCGTGAAAATCTGTGCAATCCGTGGCAAACAAAAAACTGCGAAGTAGTTTAAAAACAAATTCTTTTTTACAATTTAGATTTCCGAAATTAGCAGCGTATGGATGATAAGTTTATAGTATCGGCAAGAAAGTACAGGCCACAGAATTTTTCTACGGTGGTAGGCCAGGCTCATATTACCACCACTTTAAAAAATGCGATAAAAAATAACCAACTGGCGCATGCATTTTTATTTTGCGGTCCCAGGGGTGTGGGTAAAACCACCTGTGCCCGTATTTTAGCTAAAACAATCAACTGCGAAAACCAAACGCCCGAAGGCGAAGCATGCAATACCTGCAACAGTTGTGTTTCTTTTGATGCAGGTACATCCATGAATATTCATGAGCTGGATGCCGCCAGCAATAATTCCGTAGATGATATTCGCAGCCTGGTAGAGCAGGTTCGCTTTGCACCACAGGCCGGTAAATACAAAGTGTATATTGTGGATGAGGTTCACATGCTCAGTTCATCGGCCTT
>JBKJLT010000585.1:0-4829 GCA_046596765.1 Ferruginibacter sp.
GCCTAAGTATTCGTAATACATCCATCCGCCTTCAGTATGATTTGCAAACGAAAAAGAAGCCAGAAAGGAAAATAGAATTACAAACAGAAATTTATTCATACCGTTATTTAAAGCAATAATAAGACTTAAAAATACTGAAAAACGCTGCCTTTTACATTGTATTGTTATAAACGGCGGTTAATTAAGTGCAAAATTGCGTGGTTTACCTTATCTGCTTCTTCCAACATGCCCATGTGAGCACTGTTGCGTAAAATATGTATGTGCGATTGATCGGGTACAAAGGATTGCTGCATACTTTGCTCAAAAGGTATAGCTTTAAGGTACTGTTCAATTATAAAGAGGTTTAAAATAATTTAGTATGAACCCACGGGTTAAAAATGTTACCTATGAACACCCTTACATGTTAATGCTCACGTTTAACAACGGAGAGGCCAGGGTTTTTAATTTTGAAAATTATTTACAATACCCTGTATATTTAAAACTAAAAGATGCTGCATTTTGTAGAAAGGTAAAACCATTTATGGGAACAGCCGTTTGGGATGAAGAAATTGATTTTGATCCCGATACTTTATATCTTGAAAGTAAAGCGGTTGAAGAAATTCCTGCTAAAGTCAGTTAGCATTTACGCTTATAAAATCAACTAAAATTTCATTTACTTTTTCTGCTTCTTCTAACATGCCCATGTGGGCGCTGTTGCGCAGAATATGTATGTGCGATTGATTCGGTAAATAGCATTGCTGCAGACTTTGATCAAAAGGAACGGCTTTGTCGTGTTGGCCAATGATAAACAATACAGGTTTAACGAAACTTTTAAGAACATTTGTCCTGTCAGGCCGGTTTATCATAGCCTGGTAATATGCAATGATTGCTTCATCGCTAAAATCGTTGCTGTTCTCAATTTGCCTGTCAACTGTTTCGGGTTTATTTGCTGCCCATGTTTCGGTAAACAAGTCAATAATAACTGCTTTCAAAAATTCATAGGCGCCGTTCTTTTTTACAAATTCAATAGATTTTAAACGGTTGGCTTTTTTTTCTTCGCCATCGGCAAATGCTGATGAATGAACAAGAGCGATTGAAGATAACATTTCAGGATATTTTTCGGCAAGGGCTAATGTAATATAACCACCCATGCTGTGGCCGCAAAGCGAAACCCATGCCCCCTCCGCCCCCTGCCCTTCGACTTCGCTCAGGATTGGGGGGAACTTGAGCTCAAAATCCACTAAAGCTTTTATTAATTCAGCCATGCCTTCGATGCTCATATCTGCAATCATTTCTGATTTGCCGCTGCCGGGTAGGTCGGGAATGATTAATTGAAAATGATTTTTTAGGAAGTTAATTTGGTGAGTCCAGATGTCTCCATCTTCAGCAAAGCCATGTATTAAAATAACGGATTTACCTTCACCAATAGTGCGGTAAAAGATTTTTGATGATTGATATGTGAAGGTTTTTAATTGCATTTATTTTTCTGTTCTTCGATGTCTCTGTGGCCCATGGTCAGGCGTAGGCGTCAGACCAGGGGGGTCAAAAGATTTTTTTACGCTGCGGTAAATAAGCAGCAGCACAATTGGTATTAACCCATTGTTCATTTGCTGCGGTAAAAATAACCAGCTTATTAAAACTGCCAGTAAAGCCACGGCTGTAAATTTAAAATATTTTTGCACCCAACTCTTTCGGCTATTTACAAAAAACGCGATGATGCTATGTGTTGGCCATGCCCAGATAAGATTGAAATTATTTTTGGTCATGCTGTGGTCGGTACCAAACCACATAAAAATTAAAATGATACCCAACAAGCCGGTTAGGAAGAAAAAGAGACCGTCGAACCCGTTAAGGAAAGCCTGTGCAAATTTATTTTTTGTATAGCCCAGTAAAACAATAAAGATTGCCAGCAAAGCGAAAACAACCAAAGGTGTAAACAAAGATCCTTTTGCATTTTCATTGGTAATTGGATATAGGTTTTGTGATGATAAAACCATTTTATGGTTGCTGCTGTCTAAACTTTTCATGAGGTTATCGGGCAGAAACTGCATATTCTCTGCCGTCATCACCCCATCGCAGGGCTGGCCCAGTAAAATATCAATGCCCAGTTTACTCCAGTCTTTATTATTTTTATCAAGATACTGGTGAATTGCCTGGCGGAATGTACTGCCAACAGGCATTACAGCTTTTTGCGCAAATGCAGAGTCGTGTTGTTTTTTTAAAATATCACGGAGGCGTGTTGTGCAATTGTCAAAAAAGAAATCGTATTTATAAAACCTGTTTTCATTTTTTAAGTTGTTGTTTAAAAATTGCCTAACAGTTATTTTTTCGGCAGCAGTTAAATTTAAAACCTGCTCAGTAATGCCCCGGTTGGTAGATTCGTAGTCATATTTAAAATCAGGAAATGTTGTAGCAGAAACATAGTAAAGCAATTTGCCTTGTATAAATTTTAAATAAAACCCATCATCATCAAAATTGAATGTGCCGTAGTTGTAAACAATGTCGGTTAAGCTGGTGCTGTCAACTACCCTAAAAGCACTATGGCCGAATGTGGAATACAGTTCTTCGCCGGGTGTGCAGGTGAGCAGGGAGATGCGGAGGCGGGATGAATCTTGTGCAAATATGCTGATGTGCAAATGTGCTAATATGCTGATGAAGAGAAAATGGAGTAATAGTTTTTTCATTGTTGCAATTGACCTCACCCCAACCCCGCTCCAAGGGAGAGGAAACTGGAAGTTGGCAGTATTCTAATTTCAAATATTTTTTTCATAGCATTAAATAATTAGTGCTGATAAAAGTTCAATAAAGATATGCTGTACAAGAGTGCGACGCCAATGAAGCTGATAAAGGATTTAATGCCGGGCTCAAAAAAAATAAAAACATAATCTTCATTTCAATCTCCTAAACAATCTTCCCATTGATTAAGGGAACGAACGAAGTTTTAGAGCGGGCTGTAATTCGGTGCTTCCTTTGTTATCGCAATATCATGTGCATGGCTTTCTCTCATACCGGCGTTGGTAATTTTTACAAACGTGGCGTTCTGCAATTCTTTGATATTTTTTGCGCCGCAATAACCCATTCCTGCCCGTAAACCGCCTGTAAACTGGTGTACAACTTCCTGTAAGCTTCCTTTAAAAGCAACACGGCCTTCAATGCCTTCGGGTACAAATTTTTTGATGTCATCTTCCACATCCTGAAAGTATCGGTCGCTGCTGCCTTGTGCCATAGCACCCAAAGAACCCATGCCGCCGTATTGTTTAAATTTACGGCCTTCATAAATAATAGTTTCACCGGGACTTTCCTCTGTACCTGCAAAAACATTACCCATCATTACGCAACTGGCACCGGCTGCAAGTGCCTTAACCATATCGCCTGTGTAACGGATACCACCATCGCTGATGATACCAACATTTTTATTTTTTAATGCAGCTGCTGCTTCCATAACGGCTGTAATTTGTGGTACGCCTGTGCCGGCAACAATTCGGGTGGTACATATAGAACCCGGTCCAATGCCCACTTTCACGGCATCTGCACCAGCATCGGCCAAAGCTTTTGCACCAGCGCCTGTACCTACATTACCAGCAATTACCTGAAGATTCTTAAAAGTCTTTTTTATATTTTTCAGTGCATCCATTACACCTTTTGTATGGCCATGTGCACTGTCTAAACAAATCACATCTACCGCAACATGATTCAGCGCTTCCACTCGCTGCATAATGTCGCCGGTAATGCCAACACCGGCACCAACCAACAAACGGCCAAAAGAATCTTTTACCGCATGTGGATGCGATTTTAATTTTAAAATATCGCTGAAGGTGATGAGGCCGATGAGTTTACCGGCTTTATTAACTACCGGTAATTTTTCAATTTTATTTTTCTTGAAGATCTGTTCTGCTTTTTTTAAGTCGGTGCCTTCGGGAGCAAGGATAAGGTTTTCTTTCGTCATTACAGAACTTACCTTGCCTTTGTAGTTTGTTTCAAAACGCAGATCACGGTTGGTAAGTATGCCCACCAATTTATGTGCAGCATCTACAATGGGTATTCCTCCTATTTTATTTTCTTTCATAATCCGCAAAGCCTCTCCAATAGTGGCATCTGGGTTAAGCGTTACCGGGTCTAATATCAAACCATTCTCACTTCTTTTTACTTTACGCACCTGATCGGCCTGCTGATCAATACTCATGTTTTTATGTAAAATGCCCAGGCCGCCTTCACGTGCAAGAGCAATGGCAAGCGATGCTTCTGTTACCGTATCCATCGCTGCACTCAACAAGGGCACATGCAGTGTTATAGTTTTTGTAAGTTGTGTACTGATATTCACCTCACGAGGTAAAATTTGAGAATAAGCCGGCATGAGTAAAACGTCATCGAACGTTAAGCCGTCGTAAAATTTTTTGGATTTGCTTTTAACTGCGGAGTTATTTATTGTTGCCATAGGCAAAGATAGCGCAGGTAATTAAAAATTAAAAATTAAAAATTTCTCAGGCTAATTTGTACACTTTACCTGGTAGACTTAAAACAATATTCTGCATTTCCAGCATCAGCAAGGCGGTAGCCACGGCACTGCTGCTTAATCCGCTTTTAAAATACAATTCATCAATCCTGATGCTTTCCTGCTGTTGTAAAATATCTACTACAATTTTTTCATCGGGAGTAAGTTCTATAAATAATTCACGTTGTTTTTTTGCTGTTGATTTTGGGGCAGCAGACCAGTTCATCATTTCTAAAAAATCATGGGCAGAATTTATCAATGCAGCCTTGTTGTTTTTTATAAGATAATTACAGCCTTCACTTTTTGAATCATTAACTCTTCCGGGAATGGCAAACACATCTTTATTATAACTGTTACC
>JBKJLT010000026.1:0-5513 GCA_046596765.1 Ferruginibacter sp.
GAAGCTGCAGAGGATAAATTAAGTGTTGCCAACCAAAAACTTATTTTTCAAAACCAGGAAAAAGAAAAACGGGCAGCCGAATTAAGCATTGCCAACAAAGAACTTGTTTTTCAAAACGAAGAAAAAGAAAAACGGGCAGCCGAGTTAAGTATTGCCAACAAAGAACTTATTTTTCAAAATGAAGAAAAAGAAAAAAGAGCGGCAGAACTTATCATTGCCAATAAGGAACTGGCTTTTCAAAACGAAGAAAAAGAAAAACGGGCAGCCGAACTGATTATTGCCAATAAAGAACTGGCTTTTCAAAACAAAGAAAAAGAAAAACGGGCAGCCGAACTGATTATTGCCAACAAAGAACTGGCTTTTCAAAATGAAGAGAAAGAAAAAAGAGCAGCCGAACTGATTATTGCCAATAAAGAACTGCTGGCTTTCACCTATATCTCAAGTCATGATTTGCAGGAGCCCCTGCGTAAAATACAAACCTTTGTAACCATCATACTGGAAAATGAAAATAAAAACCTGAGCGAAAAGGGGAAATATAATTTTCAGCGGATGCAACTGGCCGCCCAGCGTATGCAGCAACTCATTGACGATTTGCTGGCATTTTCCCGTATTAACACGACCGATCATAAATTTGAAAAAACAGATCTCAACAACATCATTGAAGAAGTTAAAAACGAACTTAGAGATACGATTGTTGAAACGCAGGCAACCATCGAAGTAGCAGAAATTTGCCCGGTAAATATTATTGTCTTTCAGTTCCGGCAGCTTATGTACAACCTCATCAGTAATGCCCTTAAATTCTCTAACCTGAATAAACCGGCACATATCCTCATTAAAAGTGTAAATGAAAAAGGCAGTGCATTAAATGCCGCCATTTTAAAGAAACAAACCACCGGCAAAATAGACAACCAGGCCGGCCAGGAAAAATTTTCTCCCGAAAAATATTATTGCCATATCAGTGTTTCAGATAACGGCATTGGCTTTGAACCACATTTTAGCGAACGTATTTTTGGCGTTTTCCAGAAACTGCACAGCAAGGAAGTGTATAAAGGAACCGGTATTGGACTGGCCATTGTTAAAAAAATTGTAGAAAACCACAAAGGCTCTATTACGGCAACCAGCGAACTTAATAAAGGGTCTACATTTGATATTTACATCCCGGTTGAATAAAGAAACTGCACGCACTGAAAAAGATAAATGTATCAACGAAAAGCACCTGCTGCAAACTTTGGTTGCCTTTGTTTGAATAAGGTATACCAATTTATCGTTTATCCATTTTAAAATGAAGGGTTACATTGTACAGTTTGGTTAACCTGGCGTTTTTAAGCCTGCTTCCGGTTATATTGATCTTCCCTTTTTTTTGGTTTTATCCTCGTGATTATCTGCTGCCTCATCCAGCGAATGCGATTCCTTTATTGTTTCCGACGCTTTGTTAAGGCTGCTTAATTTCGCATAATATTTCTGTATTACTTTCATTTCATCTTCAGTAATATTTTCTACATCTACCAGCCGGTTACTGGCCATTTCATGCGAAGCTACCAGTTCATTTAATTTTAGCTGTATGGCAAGCGAATCTTTATTCTGCGATTTTTGTATTAAAAATACCATCAGAAAAGTTATGATTGTTGTGCCCGTGTTGATGATCAGTTGCCAGGTTTCGGAATAATGGAACACAGGCCCGGTTAATGCCCATAAAACAATTATACTAAATGCCCCTAGAAATGCAGGAGTGCTTCCGGCTGCTTTAGCTCCCCAGGTAGCAAACCGTTCAAAAAACCCTGGTTTTGTACGCTGTTTATTTTTTGTATTTTTCATAAAATGTGATTTGGGTTTTTATAATTTGCAAACCTTGTTATAAATTATGCGGGTACTTTCCTTGCTTTTTCTCTTTCCCAAAAACGATGCTGCGCAATAGCCTTAATAAACTCTGCAGATAGTTTTTTTACATCAGCACCTATGATGATTCCTTCTTTTTCACCGCCGGCTTTATTTGTATTGGGTGGTAATTTTTTTGCGAAATCAGTTGCATTCAAAACCGGCATGGCCTGCTCATCAGCAGCAATTGCCTTGCAATGCTTAAATGCTTCATTCAAAAAATGTAACGCATCAGGTTCTGCTTCCAGCGTGGCTACGCTCTTTGCGCCGCCAGGCACATACACTGCATCATACAAAACTGATGCGGCTGTAAGAAAGCTTTGATCAACCGGTATTGCTTTATTATTTGCAGAGGTAATCTTACCCTGGTGAGGTGCAATAATTTCAACAACAGCTTTTTCTGCAAGCAGGGCTTTTTTTACTATGGTCAATGATTTTTCATCAACACCAACTGCCGCCAGTATCGCAATTTTTCTGGTTTGAATTGTATTTTTTATTGTATTGGCCATACTTAATGCGGGTGATGCTGCAATACTGCTTTTCTTTATTACCGGTTGATAGCGTTTCATATCAGCATCTGCAGGTACACCCTGGTTAAGTGGTTCGCCATTGTCAGTTATCGTTAAACCAAGCGCAGCGGCTACCTTACCAGCCAAACCCTTATCTACATAAGTTAATGTTCGTAACATGCGTTGCCTGATGGCAATGGTTTGTACTTTGCCCAGTTCAAAACTCAACGCATTTACAATATGATCTTTTTCATATTGGGCCTGGCTGTTAAAAAATAAAGTTGCCTGGCTAAAATGATCCATAAAACTTTTACTGCGTTCCCTTATTTTATGTGCATCAATTTTTTCGGCATGCGATGTAAAACCTCCCTGCATTTGCCCGGCCTGAAACGGGCAGCCTCCACCCAGAGAATTAGGGCTATAGCTAACTTTACCTTTATTGATGGTTTGCCGCATGTGGCCGTCACGTTGGTTATTAAAAACATCAACCACCGGCCTGTTAATAGGTATCTCATGAAAATTAGGGCTTCCAAGGCGGCTAAGTTGTGTATCGGTATAAGAAAATAAACGGCCCTGCATTAACGGATCATTTGTAAAATCAATACCCGGTACAATATTACCCACATGATAAGCTACCTGCTCTGTTTCTGCAAAAAAATTATCCGGATTTCTATTCAATGTCATTTTACCAATGCGTTGCACGGGTACCAGTTCTTCCGGAATTAATTTTGTAGGATCCAGCAGGTCAAAATCAAACTTATGTTCATCAGCTTCCGGTACAACCTGTATGCCCAGTTCCCATTCCGGAAAATTACCGCTTTCAATAGCATCCCATAAATCACGACGGTGAAAATCAGGGTCGGTACCAGAAATTTTCTGAGCTTCATTCCAGGCTACTGCATGTACTCCCAATAAAGGCTTCCAGTGAAATTTTACAAAACTTGATGTGCCCGCAGCATTTATTAAACGAAAAGTATGTACACCAAAACCCTCCATCATACGCAAGCTGCGGGGAAGTGCACGGTCGCTCATTGCCCACATAATCATGTGGGTGCTTTCGGGCATCAGTGATATAAAATCCCAGAAGGTATCGTGTGCCGATGCAGCCTGTGGTATTTCATTATCAGGCTCAGGTTTTACCGCATGAATAAGGTCCGGGAATTTAATTGCATCCTGTATAAAAAATACAGGCATATTATTTCCCACCAGGTCAAAATTTCCTTCCTGTGTATAAAATTTTACGGCAAAACCACGTACATCCCGTGCAAGATCGCTTGAGCCCCTGGAACCGGCAACGGTGGAAAACCGCACAAATACAGGGGTTTCGGCAGATGTATCGTTTAAAAATCCGGCTTTGGTAAGTTTTGATTGTGATTTGTATAATTTAAATGTGCCGTGTGCGGCTGAGCCACGTGCATGCACAATTCTTTCCGGTATCCTTTCATGATCAAAGTGGGTTATTTTTTCCCGGAGAATAAAATCTTCTAATAAAGATGGGCCACGCTCTCCTGCCTTCAGGCTATTTTGATCATCGTTTATTTTTACACCATGGTCGGTAGTCATAAACTGCCCGGTTGCATTATTTGTATTAACGGCGAGGCTTTCTGTTTTAGCATTCGTAATCTTTTTAACTACAGGAACTTTTACTTTAGGCTTTTGCTTTTGTCCGGTTTTCATTATCAGTTTTTTTTAAGGTTTTATAATTGAAAAAAGTGTTTTAAAATTTTAATTGAAAATTATATTTACTTCAAATAAAAAATTCAGTTAGCAAATACAAGTCTGCCATCTGATAATTTGTAAAATCAAAAAAATATTTTAAGTAGTTTATGATAAGGGATATAGTAATATTGAAATTTTCGTGCCAAAAGGGAAAAAACTGATTTTTTTTATCCTATTCCCACAATTATCTATAAAGGCATGGTATTGGCTTATGTGCATTATAATAATGTACTTAAAAGATTAAAGTCAGTGCATGAGTAAAAAAAAGGCAGCAAAAGATATTTTTGAAATACTCCCGCAAGCGATAGCCTCATTTAAAAAAAATGTAGTTGACCCTTTTTTGGGAGAGGATAACGGTAAGTACGAAAATGAAAGCCCGCCGCTGAGGGCAGAGCTGTTTACTGAAGAACAGTTGAAACTACATGCCAGAGCCATTTCAACTACTCATGATCTCATTTCCGATCACCCGTCAGAACAATTATTAAAACGGCTGGATGAGAATGAGACCATCTTACTGGAAGTTCATAAAAAGCTGACGACTATTATTAGCCGCACCGAAAGAATTGTACCGGCTGCGGAATGGCTGCTGGATAATTTTTACCTGATTGAAGAACAGATATATATTGGGAAAAAGCATTTACCCAAAGGATACAGCAAAGGTTTACCTCAATTAGCTAAAGGCAAATCGGCAGGATTACCGCGTATTTATGATATGGCTGTAGAAATTATTTCCCACAGTGACGGGCATATTAACCTCACCAATCTTACCAGTTTTATTACTGCTTATCAAACAAACACTTTTTTAAAAATTGGTGAGCTATGGGCATTGCCCATTATGTTAAGACTGGCTTTGCTGGAAAACCTGCGCCGTATTTCCATTCAGATATTTATTGACATCACTAATAAAGCACTGGCAGATGAATGGGCAGATAAATTAATCAGCACTGCTGAAACTCATCCTAAAGACCTTGTGCTGGTAATAGCTGATATGGCAAGATCTGAACCGCCGATGGAAAGTTCGTTTGTTGCACAATTTGCAAAGCGCTTATTGGAAAAAGGAAACAGCCTTTCACTGCCTGTAAACTGGATGGAGCAACAATTAGCCGAACACGGACTAACCACTGAAGACCTGATACAACAGGAAAATCAAAAACAGGCAGCCGACCAGGTATCTATTAGCAACAGCATCAGCAGCCTGCGGTTTTTAGGCATTACCGAGTGGCGTGAATTTGTTGAAAACACCAGTATTATAGAACAGGTACTTCGTGAAGATATTGATGGGATTTACAGCGGAATGGATTTTCATACCAGGGATCAATATCGTCATTGTATTGAAAAAATTGCTAAACGCAGTAAGTTATCAGAAAAGGATGTTGCAACCATGGCAATTGAAGCAGCAAAAGAAGCGGC
>JBKJLT010000095.1:0-3942 GCA_046596765.1 Ferruginibacter sp.
TGTATATCCTGCACATGGCGCTGGTAGTGCCTGTGGTAAAAACATGATGAAGGAAACTGTTGATACATTGGGTAACCAAAAGAAAATGAATTATGCGTTGAATCAACCAGATAAGGAAGCGTTTATAAAGGCTGTTACCGATGGTTTACAACCACCTCCGGGTTATTTTGGAATGAATGTAGCCATGAATAAAAAAGGTTACGAAAGTTTTGAAACAGTTTTAAACAATGGAATGAAAGCCTTAACACCGGACGAGTTTGAAGCGGCAGCAGAAAATACGGAAGCATTAATACTAGATACAAGAGATAATACCGAATTTTATAAAGGCTTTATTCCGCAATCAATCAATATTGGTTTGAATGGAGATTTTGCTCCCTGGGTGGGCGCATTGATAGTAGATGTAAAGCAGCCTATTTTGTTGGTAACTGATTTGGGTAAGGAAGAAGAATCTGTAACCCGTTTAAGCCGTGTGGGTTTTGATAATGTACAGGGACATTTACATGGGGGCTTTGCAGCATGGCTTGCGGCGGGTAAAGAAGCGGATGTAATAGACAGAATTACTGTAGAGCAATTTGCAACAGAAGTGAAGATAGGAGAAGATAAAGTTATTGACATCCGTAAAGACACAGAGTATGCTGCAGCGCACGTTGATGAAGCATATAACAGGCCGCTTGCTTTAATTAATGAATGGGTAAAGGATATCAATCCCGAAGAACATTTTTATGTTCATTGTGCTGGTGGATACCGCAGTATGATAGCAGCTTCTATTTTACAGGCAAGGGGATACCGGAATTTTACCGAAGTGGAAGGCGGGTTTGCAGCCATCAGTAAAACAACTATTCCAAAAACCGATTTTGTTTGCCAGAGTAAAACAATGCCTGCATCCTGATAAAACCAGTTGGGTTCATTTATTATAAGCATGAAAGAAAAACCGTGAAGCATTCATCAAATTGGTGGATGCTTCTTTTGTTTGTAACCTTTGTTACTTAATTACCGGATCATGCAAGCTAACTTTGTTTTCTAAAAAAAACATAACAATGAATTTATTTCAGAGATTATTCAGCAGTGCACCCGCAGTGGATTTAAAGGCAATTATTGAAGAAGGTGCTTTTTTAGTAGATGTAAGAACAACCGGTGAATTTGGCCCGGAACATGTAAAAGGATCTGTAAATATTCCTTTAAACAGCATTACAAACCAGCTTGCTAAATTCAAAAATAAAAAAAATATCATTGTATTTTGCCGCAGCGGCGCCAGGAGTGGGCATGCAAAAAATATATTACAACAAAATGGTTTTACCAATGTGGTAAATGGAGGTACGTGGAATAATGTTAGTCAGTTTGTAAAATAAACTCGTAAATTTAAAGGATTGCCAATTTTTTCAAAACGGCAACCATTTCTTTTAAACCAATAAAAAACTTATGAGTATAGTTGAGTTTATTAAACAACCCTGGCCATGGTATGTTGCAGGGCCGTTAATTGGATTAACTGTGCCTGCCTTACTCATCATCGGCAATAAATCTTTTGGTATCAGCTCATCGCTGCGCCATATTTGTGCGGCTTGTTTGCCTGCAAATATTCCGTTCTTTAAGTACGACTGGAAAAAAGAAATATGGAATCTCTTTTTTGTGCTGGGCATTTTTGTTGGCGGTGTTATTGCTGCAAACCTGTTGGCCAATCCGGAACCGGTAAAGGTAAATGCCAAGCTGGCTGCAGACCTGGCTGGGTATGGTATAACTGATTATTCAACCCTGATGCCAAAGCAATTATTTAACTGGCAAAATCTTTTAACCGCAAAAGGTTTAATTATGATGGTGCTGGGCGGTTTTATGGTAGGTTTTGGAACCCGGTATGCCGGTGGCTGCACCAGCGGTCATTCCATCATGGGGCTATCAACATTGCAATGGCCATCACTGGTGGCAACAATTTGTTTTATGGCTGGTGGTTTTATCATGTCAAACCTTATTCTTCCACTTATTCTTTCTCTTTAAAAAAAACAACATGCAAACCACAGATACAAATACAGATTTTGAAGTACGTTCATTAGATGCCATGTGTGTAAATGAAAGCCGGTTAAAACATAAGTGGTATCACAATATCAAGTACATGATCGTTGGCCTTGCTTTCGGAATTGTTTTTGTAAAAGCTGAGATCATCAGTTGGTTCCGCATACAGGAAATGTTTCGCCTGCAATCCTTTCATATGTATGGCGTAATTGGTAGTGCGGTTGTAGTGGGCATTATTTCTGTGTGGCTTATTAAAAAACTAAAAGTAAAAACCATTTATGGTGAAACCATAACATTTCATCCACGATCTTTCAATAAGGGGCAAATTTATGGAGGATTATTATTTGGTTTGGGATGGGCAATCACCGGCGCCTGCCCCGGGCCATTGTATGCACAGATTGGTTCGGGTGCTTATGTAATTGTAATAACTTTACTGAGTGCCATTGCGGGTACCTGGGTATATGGATTGTTAAGAGAAAAACTCCCTCATTAGTTTTAAATGGCCTTGTATGCATAACGAACAGGAAGACAAAAAAACTGAAGGACTTGTTTCTGTAATTAATAAATTATTGTTTGTTATAGTTGTATTGGTAATTGGCATAGTTGCCATGCCATTTATTTTATTTTACAACAGCCAGCCCGAAAAAGAAAAGACCGCAACTTCAACTGAAACTATAAAAAAAGATATAACAAATTATTGGGCGGCACCCGATATCAATGCTATTGCCGATGTAAAACAAAAAGAGCTGGTTGAATATGGAAAAGAATTAATTGCTCACACTGCTAAATATCTTGGCCCAAATGGTACAGTAATGAAAATAAGTAATGGTATGAATTGTCAGAACTGCCACCTGCAGGCAGGCACAGTTGTTTTCGGAAATAACTATGGTTCGGTTGCTTCGCTCTATCCAAAATTCAGACCCAGAAGCGGAACCGTAGAAAATGTTTACAAAAGAGTTAATGATTGTATTGAAAGAAGTTTAAACGGAAAGGCAATTGATACGTTGGGAAAAGAAATGCAGGCCATTGCAGCCTACATAAATTTTGTAGGATCGAATGTGACGAAAGGAAAAAAGGCCACCGGCTCAGGCCTTAAAGACCTTGCCTGGCTTGAACGTGCTGCCGATCCGGAAAAAGGTATGACTGTTTACACCACAAAATGCCAAAGTTGCCATCAGGCAAATGGCGAAGGAACTTTTACAGCAGATAAAACAGAATATATTTATCCGGCTTTATGGGGCAGCAACAGTTTTAATGATGGTGCCGGCTTGTACCGCATCAGCAACTTTGCAAAATATGTAAAGTACAATATGCCGCAGGGCGCCACTTATCAAAGCCCGCAACTTACCGATGAAGAAGCCTGGGATGTGGCTGCATTTATTATCTCACAACAAAGGCCACATATTAATACACCCAAAGACTGGCCTGATATAACAAAGAAACCGGTTGATCATCCTTTTGGGCCTTACGCAGATGCATTTGCGGAAAAGCAACATAAATACGGGCCCTTTAAACCCATTGTGGAAGAACAAAAGAAAAGAGAAGAGGCTGCCCCCGGGATCCTGCGGACAAAACAAAAAACTACCATTGCTAAAAATTGAATTCACCCATGACCAATAATAGAAGAGATTTTATAAAAAAAATTAGTACACTTGGTGGCGCAGGTTTATTGGCATCTTCTCCAATTATTGCTGCAGCTGCATCAAGTGAACATTCAATAGCGGATAATAAAACTTCTGCCGATGATAAACCATTTACCATTTCTATTTTACAAACAACCGATGTACATTGCCAGGTTCATCCGCATGACGAGTTGTTTTGGGAAGATGATAAAGCTGTGTTTCGTAAAACCGGCGGCTATGCACACTTAGCTACGTATCTGCAAAATGAAAAAAAGAAAAATCCACATAGTTTTTTAATTGATACCGGCGATATGTT
>JBKJLT010000183.1:0-18037 GCA_046596765.1 Ferruginibacter sp.
CGGCTAACATGATTTCTTTGCGGCCCCATTCGGCAAGACTCATATCTTTTACCTTGTTGGCCAATTTAAAATCAATGGCATTTTTAGTTATTGTTGACATATTGTATAATTTAGACTGCAAATTTATATATTTTGGGATAATATTCTGCAATATTTTATAACTTTGGGAGATAATCCTGTATTATTAAATATTACAGGATAAAAAGCAAGTTTACCATGGCAAAAGCTATCAATAAAGAAAAATCAACTGATGCGGCAATATCGCTTGATAAAAAGGATCTGGCTATTCTTAAACTATTGCAGCAAAATGCAAGGATAACGGTGAAAGAAATTTCTGAAAAAATTCACCTGAGTACTACGCCGGTTCATGAGCGTATTAAGCGCATGGAGGAAAGTGGGGTGATAAAACAATATGTAACATTGGTTGACCCGAACAAGGTTGACCTGAACCTGATGGTGATCTGTTATGTTTCTTTAAAAGAGCATAGCAAAACTGCCGGTGTTAAATTTATAAAAATGGTTAACGAACTGCATGAAGTAGTTGAATGTTACAGCATCAGCGGCGAATTTGATTTTATGCTGAAGGTTGTTTGCAAAGACATGAATACCTACTACGATTTTCATGTAAATAAATTAAGTCAGCAGGAAAATATGGGTAATGTACAAAGTGTGTTTGTGATGGGGGTGATTAAGGAGACGCATCAGTTGGTGCATGGGTAAATGGGCAAATTGGCAAATTGGCAAATTGGCAAATAAAATTTAGGGCTGCAAATGTAAAATCTAAAATCGACAATCTAAAATCACCATTTCAGTTCCATCACATAATCATTCATAAAATAACCGTTGCCAATATCAAAATTGGCTGTTTGCATTATTTTGAAGCCGAGTTTTTCGTAGAATTCTTTTGCTTTATTTTTCCGGTTAACCTGCAACTGCAAAGCTTTTGCACGTTTGTTTTTTATTTCATCAACAATATAATTGATGATGAATTTGCCAGTTCCCTTGCCTTGATGTGAGGATAATATGTAAATCTTATTCAGCTTCCAAAGTTGCGGTTCGGTTTCTTTGTCCGCAGGATGCTGTGCATAAGATGCAAACGCAACCGGTTCTTTATCATCATACACAATAATAAAAGTGCAATCTTCTACTTCCATTTGCGTTTTTAAAGTGGCTGGGTTGTACATTAACTCCAGCATGTAATCAATTTGTTCTTTGCTGATGATGTTGCTGTAGGTTTTAGGCCAAATTTCAAATGTAAGCTTCCTGATGAGCGGAATATCTGCAGCGGTTGCTTTTTGTACAGTAAGCATTATTTTATTTTTATTTTTTTTGAAGAATATTTTTTTGAAACACATAGGAATATAGGTTACATACCTGCCCGACTGCGTCATTCAGGCGGGGCCGAAAACATAGGGCTATGTGTTTACTATTGTGTACTATGAACTATGTGGTTCTCCAAAAAAAGCAGGTTATTTTACTTTAATTCTCAGCTCAGGTGCAAACATTAAACGGCCCTGGGCATCTTTAACCACAATATCAAAAAAGTAGAGTTCTTCACCAATGCGTAATTGTTCGGTTAATATTTTTATCCAGATGGGGGAGAGGGGAGTAGTTTTAAAATTATCAATTACTGTACTTGTTATGGGCGTTACTTTACCGGTCATTGCCTCATCTTCAGTAACAGCCTTTCTTTTATACATAGCCTGGTAAGAAGCAATAGTATAAACATTCTTTTTATTGTCGGTTACTCTTAAAGGCAGCTTTATTAATTGTACGGCTTCTTCTAAAACCACGGTAGCACTATCGGTTCGGATGCCCAACATGCTGATAAGTTTTGGCGGCGTGTATTTTTGAAAACCACCAAGCTTGGCTCCTACAGGCTTTGCTGTTACCGGTTTTGGCTTTTGGGCAAATAAAGCCGATAAGCTGAGTGTGCAAACAACAGTAAATATTAGTCTGACAAAAGTTGCCATAGAATTTGATTATTATTAAAAAACGAAAATACGCAACTATCAGTATGCTTTTTAAGTTTTAACTGATTGTTGACAGACTCTCTTCAATCGTCTTTATCCTGGCTTCGGCATCGGCTTTTTTCTTTTGCTCAAGCGCCAGTACTTCGGGTTTTGCGTTGGCAACAAATTTTTCGTTGCTTAATTTTTTATCTACAGATAATAAAAAGATTTTTTGATGTTGTAGATCTTTTAACAAATCATCTTTTAATGTGGCAGTATCCAGTTCTTTATCTGTCTTGATATAGAACTTATCTTTTTCAACAGCAACCACAATTGTACCGGCAATAGCTTCAGTAGTAAAAGAAAGCTCATCCGCATTTACTTGTTTGCAGATAATATTTTCAATTGCACCGTAACTTTCTTTTGAATCAGTTTCAATAAAAAGTTTGATGGACTCTTTTGGTTTTAACTGATTTTTGTTTCTGCCGTCACGTATGTTGGTAATAACCTGTTTCAGCAACTCGCCATCTGTCAGTATCTTTTCATCAACAGTATTTACAACAGTAAATTGTTTTACACACAAATCATCGGTTTGCGTTTTCAGCAAATGATAAATTTCTTCTGTTACAAAAGGCATAAATGGGTGGAGCAATTGCATCAGCTCTTCAAAATAACCGATTGTTTTATTGTAAACTACAGCATCAATAGGTTGCTCAAAGCCGGGCTTTATCCATTCTAAATACCAGCTACAGAAATCATCCCATATTAAAGAGTAAATTGTTTTTAAAGCTTCACTCAAACGGAATTGTTTCATAAGAGAATTAACTTCCGTTCTTACTTTATTTAAGCGATTCTCAAACCACTCTAATGCAAAATTGCTTTCTTCCAACAGCTCATTGCCCACTACAGACTGCCTTCCTTCCCACACCTTCAAAAGTTTCAGCGCATTCCATATCTTGTTATTAAAATTTCTTCCCTGCTCCAAACTGTTTTCATCAAACATCAGGTCATTACCTGCGGGAGAAGAAACCATGATACCAAAGCGTACTGCATCTGCACCGTATTTATCAATCAGGTCAAGCAGGTCAGGACTGTTGCCCAAACTTTTACTCATCTTACGGCCCAGTTTATCCCTAACCATGCCGGTAAAATAAACATCTTTAAAAGGTATCTGCTTTTCATATTCCATACCCGCCATAACCATACGTGCTACCCAAAAGAAAATAATATCCTGTCCGGTTACCAATACAGTACCGGGATAATAATATTTTACTTCTGCATTACCCGGTTCTGTAATGCCTTTAAAAACCTGCGTTGGCCAAAGCCAGGAAGAGAACCAGGTATCGAGTACATCGGCATCCTGAGTCAATTTTAGATTGGCGATTTCGGATTTCGGATTTTGTAACTGCCATTGCTCTTTTGCCTCTTGCTCAGTTTCTGCTACTACCATTTTCCCATCTTCATCGTACCACGCCGGTATTTGTTGCCCCCACCAAAGCTGGCGGCTGATGCACCAGTCCTTTACATTTTCGAGCCAGTATTTATAAGTAGCTAAAAATTTATCACCGGGATGAATTTTTATATCACCATCTACAACAGCTTTTAATGCTGGCTCAGCCATTTCCTTCATCTTTACAAACCACTGTGTACTTATTCTTGGCTCTACAGCAACTCCGGTACGTTGGCTATAACCTAATCTTGTTGTGTATTCTTCTTCTTTGGTTAAGAACCCTTTTTCCAAAAGTTCTTTAATGATTTTTTTACGTGCAACAAAGCGGTCTTCACCAACATAAATTTGTGCAGCAGGACTCATGGTGCCATCTGCGTTGATGGTATCAACAATTTCAAGATGATGCTTTAATCCCAGATTATAATCGTTTATATCGTGTGCTGGCGTAACTTTTAAAGCGCCGGTTCCAAATGCTGCATCAACATACTCATCAAAAATGATAGGAATGCGGCGGTTAATGAGTGGTACAAAAGCATATGCACCTTTTAAGTGAGCGTAGCGTTCATCATTAGGGTTTACGCAAATGGCAGTATCGCCCATAATGGTTTCGGGCCTTTGCGTAGCTATGCTGATGTACTCTTCCTTTTCAGTGTCTAATTTATAACGCAGGTGATACAGTTTGCCGGTAATATCTTTGTATTCTACTTCTTCATCGCTCAAGGCAGTTTTTGCAGATGAATCCCAGTTAATCATTCTTGCTCCACGATAAATCAAACCTTTGTTATACAGATCAATAAAAACTTTTATCACCGCTTTGTAATAATGGTCATCCATGGTAAAAGTTGTACGGTCCCAATCAACGCTGCAACCCAATCTTTCAATCTGGTTGTAGATGATGCCACCATATTTATCTTTCCACTCAAAAGCATATTTTAAAAACTCTTCTCTGCTCAGATCATTTTTATCAATCCCTTTTTCTTTCAACATCCCTACCACTTTTGCTTCGGTAGCAATAGATGCATGATCGCTGCCGGGAACCCAGCAGGCGTTAAAACCACTCATGCGTGCTTTGCGTACAAGAATGTCCTGTACGGTTTCGTTGAGGGTATGGCCCATGTGCAGTACACCGGTAACATTGGGCGGCGGTATCACCACAGTAAATGCAGGCCTGCCATCGGGCTTGCTATTAAAGTAACTTTGGCTAAGCCAATGTTTGTACCATTTACTTTCAACTGCTGCGGGCTCAAAATTCTTAGTCAATTCCATTTTTTCTTTTCCTCTTTAAGTTGGACGGCAAAAGTACAAAAAAGAGGGGAGGATTGGAAAGGGCGGGCGTTAGTTAGTAGATTATGAATTAGGAATGGTGAGTTATAAGTTCATATATTTTGCTTTGCAGTAAAATATGCCTGATTCGTAATGCCAATGAAAAAGCCCCATCGCTTTTCGATGGGGCTTTTTTGGAACATACAAAATGCTTACTGTTTCACAAATTTTGAAGATAAATTACCCTCGCCATTGTTTAATTTAATAAGATAAACACCTTGTGCTAAATCGGCCACACTAATTCGCTGCAGGTTGTTTGTCATATTAATGGTTCTTACCAAAACGCCTTTAGCATCAAAAATATTTAAGGTTGATTTTCTGTCAACATTGCCCAACACACTAATATTCAGGAAATCATTTACCGGGTTGGGATATATTTTTAATAAACCTGCCTTGGTAATTGCCTGTTGGATTTCTACAAGCGATGCTGTACCTAATTGTACTTTTAAAGTGTAGCAACTGGTTGCATTGTTTGCATTGTTGTAACCAAATACCCTTGCATAATAAGTGCCTGCAGTATAAGTTCTGCTAATGGTTTCGCTGGTGGTGCTGCCATTTTGCGAAATAGCTAACTGAGTTGTACCGTTGCTGCTATATAAAACCAAATCATAATCAGCAGGTAAAGTAGTAAGTGTAATAGTTGCTGTACCTCCGGTTGTTATAACAAACTTATAATAATCATTATCAGCACTTGGGCTTATAAGTCCTTTAATATCTGTGTTAAAAGGAATGGTGGCTGCACCGGCAGCAGTGCCATTTGTACTTACATCGTAAGTGCTTGCACAACTTGTTGGTACGGCTGTGGCAGTTGCTTTTATGGTATAGCATGTTGCACTGTTGGCGCCATTGTAACCATACACTCTTATATAATATGTACCGGCAGCCTGATTGTTTAAAGTAACAGTTTCAGTTGCAGTAGAACCGGCACCAGAGCCAATTGATGTACCAGCGCTGTTATAAATCGTCATATCATAATCAACACCCGATGGGCCTACCAAATTGTACACAATATTACTTGCTACGGTTATAACAATCTTAAAATAGTCGTTATCAGTTGTTGTGGTAATGGCGGCAGAGTTGGTAACACCTGAAACTATTTGGGCTGCAGTTGCCAAAGTTTCGTTGGGTTCAAATGCTGTACTACAGCCAGATGGAACTGTTTGTGTTGTAAACTGTGCTTGTGCATAAACACTGCTTGCAGTAGCGCAATTTGTTCTTACCCTCCAGTCGTATACCGATGCTGATGTTAAACCACTTAATGCTACAGAAGTTGCAGTAGTTGCAGTTGCAGCAATGGTCCAGGTACTTGTTGATGTCAATTTATAATCTACATCATAACTCACTGCTCCGCCTGCGGCGGTCCAACCAACAGTTGCACCGGTAGTTGTAATGGCAGAGGAGGTTAAGCCTGTTGGCGCATCACATGCCGAAGCAGCAGTTGTAGTAAACTGTGCATTGGTATATCCGCTGTTAGCTGCGCTGCAATTTGTTCTTACCCTCCAGTCGTATAACGAACTGGCAGTTAAGCCGGAGATATTTACCGATGTTGTCGTTGACGCAGCAGCAGCAACCGTATAGGTAGTATTCGTATTCAGTTTATATTCTACCGTGTAACTAACAGCCCCACTAACTGCGGTCCAGCTAACTGTAGCACCGGTTGCCGTAATTGCAGACGATGTTAAACCAGTTGGAGCATTGCAGGTTGCAGATGAGCAGTCAACTGTACTTAATGTCTGGTCTGTTCTTGAATTTGAAGATCCTTGTGATGCACCAATACCCATTCCTCTTCTTGCAAATGCTTTAATAATTGCACAACTGTATTGTGCACCATAAAATAAAGTATCGGCTTTTAAAATAGCATTGCGGCCATCAATAAAACCGGGGCTGCAGGGTTGCAAACGCATACCTTCTGATACTAATTTTAACGCAATGGCATTACCACCACCGCCTGCAGGATTAAATATGTTTGGATTTATACCAGCCAGTTGAATAATCTCCCAGGTCATATCCCAAAGAGCTGTACACCAGATGGTGCCTACACCATGCGGTACGGCTACCGTTGCTAAATTGCCATAGGTTAGCGGATTTACACTCATATCAGTACAATACCTGTATTGGCGTATGCCCACACCGGTAATTGGCTGGTTTAATGCATACGTGCCAATTCCTCTTGGTTTGCTAAAACCATCACCGGCCAATGCTGTGCTCCAGTCATGTGTAATCAGCAATCCAAAATAATCGCTCCAGCCTTCGCCCATTTGCTCGGCATTGGTTAAGCAGGTGCTGCCATTACCGGTAAAACGGTTACTGATGCCATGTGTGTATTCATGCGCAATAATGCCATTATCAACATCCCCATCACGGTCAGGCGTTGGTGCTGTCCACAAATACATTTGCATTCTTCCCTTGCCCCCATCTGCAGGTGTAGAAAAGTTTGCATTGTTGGTACCACTTCCATCCTGTGCTTCGGCTAATACATAATCATTGCCGGTACCGCCACGGCTCTGGTTATTGGCCTGAAAATTTCGGGCTGTTTCTGTAAACCCATATAAGTAAGACAAATCGTGCATTAAATTGTTCCAATAAAAAAGATTGGTTGTATTAAACTGTTGATTGGGAGCAGTTGTACGAACAGTTGGCTCTAAAGTTAAATTAGGAACAAAGTTAAAAGTTAAAGATGGTTCTGCAGTTGACGACGCCTCTGTAATACCAATAACGTTGGTGCCTGCACGGTCTTCGTAAGCATGTACATTATTACCTCTTGTTTGCGAATAATAAGTTGTGCCATCGTAATGCCAGCCTAATGTGGTTGCATTGCCCGGCGATTTTGTCCACGGGTCGGTTACCAATGCATTAGTGCCGCCAGGGTGTATGGGGCTTTCTGCCGGTTGAGGAACTACGCGGTAGCTTGCTGTATTTACAACAGTTGGGCCGTTGCCGGCAGTTTGTAAAGCATTTGTTTGGGCTACATTTTTATGTAATTGATGTTGCTTAGCCGAATGAGTTTCAGCATCCCAATTACATTTTATGGTAAGGCTTTGCTTATCAATAAAAGAACCGGTTGCAGCATCTATCCGGGCAAGCCAGTAATCTTCATCTGATTGGGGAGCCATAAAAACCTGCCATACCAGTTTTAATTCGCCGGTAGTTTCAATAGGGTACCAGATCAGTTCTGCTGTAACATTTTCCAAAGAAAAATTCATATTGCCAAAACTGGCTTTGCCATTAATAACCGGCGCAGCGGTAACCCTGATATTTGCCGCATTTTTTACTTGCAATGCCGCCAGAGATTTTTGTACTGCGTTGGAAACATTAACTGCAGGCGATACATTTGCCTGCCTGCTTTTTAATTCAGGATTTAAAAAACGTTCGCCGGCATTTGATGCCAATGCGCCATCTTTAAATGCAAGCACCTGCATACGGTTGTACACCGGAATACCCTGGTAAGTTTGTTGCAGGTAAACCATCCTGATGTTTGAGGACGGAATGATATAAGAATTTGTAACTACCGAATTTTGAATATCGGTTTGTGATAATCCGATAGAAGCTGCCTGTTGCTGCACAAGCTGCAGACCGGCCTGTCGTTCATTTTCGGGTGATTGTGCTGCTACCCCAAAAGAAAAAATTAACGTAGCTAAAAAAGTTAAAATTTTTTTCATAAAGCCATTTGGTTTATTGTAAAAAATATGATTTAAATCAAGTTTCAAAGTAATATTATTTTTTAGAGTTTTAAACTTTAGTTATTAACATATTATAATTTTTTTATAGTAATTTCCACTAGTTTTACGAAGACTTACACAAATGACAGCAAAAGGGAACCTGATGATTGGAGTAGGAATTGAAAACCGTGGCACTACCCATGCCAAACTAAGCAGGCACATTGATAAACCTGTTGCCGATGTTTCAAAAAAATCAGCCAATAGCAATAATAAAAAATGATTGGTTGCGTATTTTAATTTGGCCTGCGAGGTAAACTGTGTCTTGTTTACCTCGCCCGCCTTTGTTTTAAAAACCTGTTTGTTAAAACAACCCTGTAGCTTTTGATATTTTAATATCTCTTGTATTTTTTTGTACCGCAATGGCTGCAAACAAACTGAGCACAAAGCTCATTGCATAAAAACCTTTCTCACTTTTTTGAAGTTCGGCATTCCATAAGCCTACAGTAAGTAGCACTATTGACAGCAGTGTGGTAAACCAGGCTATACCATAATATATGTTTGTTACCGGAATACCTTCCAACTGGTCACGTACGGCTTTTTGAACAGAGATGGCAGAAAAAAGCCCGAACATCAATACAGTAAAGTAATATCCTTTTTCATTAAGTTCCATGTTGGCATTCCATAGGCCGATGATGAATGCAATGCTACCGATAAAAAAAGCTGTCCAGGATGCGGCTATAAAAGCAGCAGAGGGTTGGTTGATTTGTTTTTGTTCCATAATTATTTATTTTTTTTTATGAAACAAAACTATTGGTATGCTTTATTATAATTTTTGACTTATGTCAAAAAAGCAAAAAAGTAAATGTTAAAACCGGCTTCGGATGCGGCTGAGGGTTTCCTGGCTGATGCCAAGATAGGAGGCAATAAAACCGAGCGGTACTCTTTCGAGGATATGTGGCGACTGCTGTATCAGCTCTTCGTAACGTTGGGTTGCCGATTTAAACTGCGCATTTACATATCTTTCTTCCAGCCTGATATAATATTTTTCATAAGCAATTCTTACCAACCTTTCTATATCATGATGATGATTAAACAGATCAGTCAGGGTTTCTTTTGCAATGGCCCACAAACTGCATCCTTCCAGTAATTGTATGTTTTCCACAGCAGGTGCACCGGTAATAAAACTGTGAAAAGAGGTTACAAAATCTTTTTCAAAACCAAACCAATGTGTTATTTCTTTTCCATCAAGATTATAAAATCCACGCAGTGCACCCTTCTCCAGAAAATACAGATGCCTGCAAACATTTCCTTGTGTAAGCAGGAAATCATTTTTGTTTAGCGTGATTTCTGTAAGGCAGTCCTGCAAAGCATTTTCGGCTTCGGCACTCAGCCGGTGATAAGCTGTGATATGGGTTAAAAGCTGTTGCAAAATTTTAACAATGATAATGCTGATAAAGATAATGCAGCAAAAGTTAGCATACCGGCTTACATTTAAGCAATGAAAAAGATTTCTCTCTACATCATGATACTGTTTTACGCAGGCGCAGGTATCAATCATTTTATAAATCCATCATTTTATTTGCAAATAATGCCACCCTGGCTTCCATTGCATAAAAAGCTTGTTTTTTTAAGTGGCGTTGCAGAAGTTGTGTGTGCGGTGCTTTTGTTGCTTCCTAAAACCCGAAGGGTGGGAGCCTGGGCTGTGATAGTTTTGCTGATTGCTGTTTTTCCCGCCAATATACAAATGCTGCTTCATTATAAGCATGACAATAATCCCATGTTGTGGGTTGCTGTTTTACGATTACCGATACAATTGCTTTTGATTTGGTGGGCTTATAGTTTTACAAAACCGTTTGCTAAAAAATAATTTTGTTTTAATAAAAAACTCCGCATTTTTCCAAAGTGTTTTTTATAGCTATTAATGTTTTTATTGCCTGTCTAATAATTTTTTCTTTTGTGCTTCGTATTCTTGTTTGGTTAAAGCCCCTGCTTTGTATAGGTCGAACAGTTTTTTTATTTCATCTGCTATCAACAGGTTTTTTATATCGGCAGGCGCAGTTTGTTTTTTTGTTTCACTTGCTTCAGTTTGCTTTTTTGTTTCCGGTATTGCCGCCCTTGGCAGGCGTTTTATTTTATATGCTTCCGCCACGTTTAATTCACTGGGCAAGCCGTCGAAATCTTCTGTAGCCCTTTCAAAATTCATTAAAATATCTGCTTCTTCTTTCTTGCCATCTTTATAAATTATTGTACCCGCAATGCGGATGCTGTTATTATCAGCCTCCGCATACTTATATGACTTTAAGCCTTTTACCAGCATGGTGGCATTTTGTAAAGAATAAGTATTGTTTTTGGCCATGTTTTGATGAAACTTAATAAAGCTAAAATAGCCAGCAGCCAATGTGCCGGTTGCAAACTGTAGTATTTGCCCTTTGTAAATTTTATATCCACCGCTGGTAGTAAGTGTATCTTTTTCAAAACGGGGCAGATTGTTTTGCGCTGCCGATATTAACGGGCTGAACAGGAGTACAAATAGTAATTTCTTCATGTTATAAATTATTATTAAAGTAACGAAATATTATTTAGAGCATCAAGTTGAACAAGGTGAAGCAGAGATAAAAAGTTTAAAGCTGCCGCTGTATTTCAATCATCATTAAAAGTTACCATTACCGGAACATGATCGCTGTACTGCATCCAATAACCGAAGTCGCCGATTTCTACTGATTGAATTTTATTGCTAAGATCCCCTGATGCAAAGCAATAATCGAGGTGATAAGGTTTATCCCTGTGCCTGTATAAATAATAAGTCGGGTGTTCTTCGGTTCCCTGTATTTGTTTATGATGAAGATGATAGCAACTGGTGATGCCTTTTTTCTGCAGATGATTCACCACGTGGGAGTGATTGCCTGTGCGGTATTTCCTGTCCCAGATGGTATTGCTGTTAAAGTCGCCGGTGAGTATTGTATTCTTTCTTGACAATTTGTAATGCTGTATTGCTTTCCACACCTGTTCTACATATACCCCATCAGGATCAGCCGGATTGTTTGCCCACACGGCATATAAAGTAAATTTGAAATTGTTGCCTGTAACTTTAATTGGAACAATCATTTTAAATTCAGGATTATGGGTTTTAATGAGTTTAAACCTGTAATGACTGTATGAAAAAATGCCAAGACCTTTGTTTTTATTTTTGCCAAACCAAAGTATATCGGTTGGTTGCGCAATATCAGTATTGAATCTTAATTTATCGGGATGCTCACATTCTTGTACCACTAAAATATCGGGTCTCCATGTCAGGATATGCCCGGCTTTTTTCCGGAAAGCCATATTGCAGTTCCATGTTATAATTTTCATGAGCGCATATTTAGGCTAAGGTAAAGCTTCTACATGTTTCGCCGTAACCTAAGCACCACACGGTAAGCATCAATCATTCCTGAAAGAAATCCTTCTGCACTTCCCCACAGGTACAATTGAAAAATCCGGTACAACTGTTTGCCCCATTGCAGTTCAATTTCTTCCCGGTTGTTATCCAGCTTTTGTGCCCATGCTTTTGTAGTAAGATAATAATTATGGCGGTCGTCCCAAACGCCGGTAAGTTGAAAAGGGCTTTTAGCAACTTCTGTAAGGTATTCGTGCAAACAAAGCAGCGAGGCATTGCCCTCAAAAACATACCGGCCCATAAAAGAGCCATGGGCATTTTTTATCCGGTCTGCACTTGCATCCAGGTAAAGAAAACCGCCGGGCTTCAACAGCTTTTCGTAATGTTTTAATGAAGATGCATAGTTGGGCAAATGCTCGGTAACGCCGCAGTTAACAATGGCATCGTATTTTTCTCCGGGATTGTGTTCCATAAAATGTTCCGGTAAAACATTACACGACAGGTTTTGCTCATCAATAAGTTTTTGTACATATGCCTGCGAACGTTGAGAAATGGTAAGCGAAGTTACCCGTATCCCTTTTTTACCGGTGTGCTCAACCATCGCTCCCCAACCGCTGCCAATATCAAGAATATGGTCGCCGGGTTTTGCTTGTACAGATTCAAGTGCAAAATCAAGTTTGCGTGTCTGTGCATCTTCCAGCAATTCACTAACATTTGTAAAAACAGCTTGCGAATAAGCCCGGTGCCTGGTATCCAAAAAAAGCAGGAAGAACGCAGCCTCCGTATCATAGTGGCTGGTAATCCATTTTTTATTGCTTTTAACCTGGCCAAAAAGTAAAGGCCTTACGAAGCGCCAGAGAAAACGCATACCCCTGTTGTCGTTAAAGAGTTCACGTAACGCAAGCACATGCATGATATCGCCTTCCAGATCAATGTGGCCCAGCGAGGTATGCATCTACAATACTGTTTTGGTCAAGTGTGCTTAGTGCTGCTACAGCCTGATCATTATTTAAAATGATGCTGAAAGCAGGTTCAGCTCCACCGAAAACATGTACCGGCCCATCCTTTGTTCGCAGCCAAATGGTATCTTACCCGTAACACCGGTAACAGACTGGTATTGCTTTTCCACCAGGCGGGTTAAAAGGGTAAATTTTTTTGAAGTTGCAAATGGTTTAATTTTCGGTTTTGGTTTTACAACATAAGTATTATCCGGCAAAGAAGAAATCATAAATTGAAGCTTGTTAGTTTTTATGCAATTTTAAATTAAGTATTAAATATAAAACTCTTAAACTAAAACCGGAAGGAAATTCTTCTTTGGTCCATAACAGGTTGCTTAAAATATGTTTAACTTAAAAAAAGTGCAGTCAATAAATTTGACTGCACTTTTTTTAAGCCCGGTATAAACTGATTAAACTTCTGCTTTATGCGCAGCCCGTATATTTATTGCAGATACTGCTACTTCGGTCAGTTTCATGTCAGCCATTTTTTCCTCCTGCAGCGTTTGCCCAAATAGACCCGCAGCGTCTTTTAATTCCAGTGTTTCTGCAAACTGGCGTAATATGCCATAGCTGGCAATTTCATAATGTTCCACTTTTTGTCCCGCTGAAATTATTCCGGCATCACGCATGGCACCTGGTTCGCAATCCTTCATAATTTCTTCTGCCTCTTTCATCAAACCTGCCATAGCTTCACATTTTTTAGCAACTGCTTTTTTGCCCAGTATTCCAAATACTTTCTCAGCACGGCTAACATGTCCATGCGTTTCTTCCAGATGGCTTTTTAATGCCTTGATAAGATCAGCAGAAGTTGCATTTTTGATCATCTTGGGAATTGCTTTCGTCAAAGCTTTCTCGGCCCAGTAAATATCCTTTAACTCATCTTCAAATAATTTCATAAGCTGAGATGATTCCATGCCCGTATTATCTGAGGCTTTGTTTGATTTTTTTACATTTTGAGATCGTCTGTTTGCTTGTGCTTTCATAATTTTTATTGTTTTAGGTTATGATGTTGTTTATATTTATTTTTTACCTGCCCGCATGACAAAAAAGACAATCAGGCCCACAATGGCGAGCACAATAAAAATGCCAAAGCCCATACCTGCTTTAAAAATTCCCGCAATCGCTTCGCAGGAACTTAAAGCGAAAGATATAAACAGTAATGTAAATACTGTAAGAAAATTTATTTTTTTCATCTGTAATATTTTTAGTTTGTTTTAATAGTGGCTATGAAAAAACCTTGCCAACTTTTTAATATTATTTTACCAGAATGTTGGTAAGTTACACTGGACACTGGTTAGTTGACGTAATTCATTATTTAAGGTACAGCAAGTAATGCATAACCATAGCATAATTAAAATGCAAGCCTATGAATCGTTTGCATATATTACATTAAAACTGGGGTAATTTTGCCCCACATACTCAACAACTGTAAATATTATGCATTGGATCTGGATTGTAATCATCTGCTACCTGGTTATTTTATTGTTGGTATGTTTACGGGTAATATTTGAAACCCATAGCAGCACCAAAACACTTGCTTACCTGCTTTTTTGCATTTTAGTACCTGTAATAGGGATGGGATTTTATCTTGCATTTGGTATTAATTACTGGAAAACCAAATTATACGCAAAAAAAGCAGGCGAGGATGAAAAGCTGTTGCAGCAATTAAAAAAAAGTATACCTCATTACAGCCAAACCGTTGTTACACCTGAGGAAGCAACTGATATGCAAAATGTTGAATTAGCAGCCCTGTTGATAAAAGATATAAAAAGCCCGCTAACCCGTTATAATAAATTAAAACTATTGTTGAATGGAGAAGAAAAGTTCCCTGATTTGATAGCATGCCTGGAGAAAGCGAAACACCATATCCATATGGAGTATTATATTTATGAGCAGGATGAAATTGGAAAAACTATTATTGAATTACTTATAAAAAAAGCAAATGAAGGCTTAGAAGTAAGATTTATTTATGATGACTTTGGCAGCCCTTCCATAAAAAAGAAAGTTGAAAAAAGAATGAGGGATGCAGGCATAGAAATAAAACCGTTCTCTAAAATTCATTTTTACCTGCTGGCCAACCGCATCAATTACCGCAATCACCGTAAAATTGTTATCATTGACGGCCAGACCGCTTTTACCGGCGGCATTAACGTGAGCGATAAATACATCAATAATAAAAAGGGGAAATTGTTCTGGCGGGATACACACTTACGCATTGATGGGCCTGGTGTGTATTACCTGCAATACCTTTTTTTAAGCGATTGGAATTTTTGTTGTGGTAAAAATATTAAAGTTAATCAACTTTATTTTGCAGAGCAGGTTAAGCAGAAAGAAGATACCTATGTTCAGATAGTGGGCAGCGGCCCTGATTCGGAACAACCTGCTGTTTTGTTTTCAATATTACAAGGTATCTATCTTGCAAAAAAAGAAATTATTATTACTACTCCCTATTTTATACCTGGCGATAATATTATGGATGCATTGCGGATAGCAGCTTCCAGCGGGCTTTCGGTTAAACTACTGGTGCCAGGAAAAAGCGATTCCAGGATAGTAAATTCTGCATCTAAAGCTAATTACCAGGCTTTGCTAAAAGCCGGGGTAGAAATTTATTTATACCAAAAAGGATTTGTACATGCAAAAATCATGATAACAGATGGTAAATTATCTATGATAGGAACTGCCAACATGGATTACCGGAGTTTTGATCTGAATTTTGAAGTAAATGCTATTGTGTATGATGTGGCATTTGCTGAAAAACTAAGAACAGTATTTTTTGATGATATAAAGCATGCAAAAAAAATAAATGAAAAAATCTGGAACAACCGGTCTTTTTATTACAAACTTGCCGACAGGCTCGCCAGGCTTTTTTCACCGGCACTGTAATTATACCGATTGTACTTTTTAGATAGGCCAACCGGTATTTACCAAAAGCTTACACTCAAATCCATGGCACATAATTTCTGCCAACGCACATTGGCCTATTATGAAATTATATTTGGTATTATTTTACCGATCACCTTTTATACGTTTCCAGAATTTAATGAATGAGTGCCGGTCCCATTTTGCAAAACGGCCCCGCTGCACAACAAGCGTATTATCAATATCGGGTTCTACATAATAATGAAAGGCAAATTCTTCCTTTGGATTTTCCCATCCCACAACCTGGCCAAACCTAAGGTCATTAAATACCAATGTATCTTTTCTTTTTTCAACCGTGTAATAGCCTTGGGAAAACCGGATCAGTTGCTGCACCTGCTTTTGGTCGTTGGTTGTGTTGAGTAAAGCTGCATTGCGGGGAAAGTATTGCAGGCTTAACTTTTCGCTTTTATCAAAAACAGAACGGTAACCAACATAATAGCCACTGTCAGTACGGGCTGCAACAAACCAAAGCCAGCTTTGCAAAGGCGCAGGAGTGGTAAAATAAGTACTGTATGCTACTTCTTGTTTACGCAAAAGTTGTTTTACATCGTTGTTGATGATAATTTTATTTGCCACACAGTAACCCAGGTATAAAAAGCAAAAGCCAATCCCGGCCCGCCACCAGAATTTTCTTTTTTTGCTGAACGATCTTAATACCAGTAACATGACCAGTGCAATACCGGGTACAATTGAAAAGAAAGGATCGGCAACATACATTACATTAAAGCTGATGCGGTAATGGCTGAAAGGTTCAAACCAGCCTACACCATAATTATTAAAAGCATCTAAAAAAATATGTGTGAGTATAACCGCCGTAAAAAAAGCCAGCCATCGGTTAAAAGAAATATTATGTGGCCTGTGCCATCTCTCTGCAAAAAAAGCCATAAAAAAAGCTGCTGCTATGCCAAATAAAACAGAGTGTGTAAATCCCCGGTGAGCCAGTAAATTTTCGCTGGTATTAAGCCAGGTTGCTGCAATAAAATCTATATCGGGAATGCTTTGTGCCAATGCACCCCAAAGCATGGATTTTTTACCAACCTTGCTGCCGGCAAAAGCTTCGCCCATACAGGCACCCAATGCAATATGTGTAAGTGAATCCAATAGGAGATTAATTTAAAAACTTACTTGGTTAATCCTGCAATCAGGTTAATGGTCAGTGCTACCACAAATGTATTTAAAGCAAAAGCCAACAAACCATGTGCCAGCGCTGTACGCCTGATGATACGGTTGTTTATTTGAACATCAGAAACCTGGAATGTCATACCAATTACAAAGGAGAAATAGGCGAAGTCGATATAATCAGGTTTTTTTTCTTCAGGAAAATCAAGACCTGATACTGTTGGATTTTCTTTGATATTTGAATAGTACAGGTGAGCATAATGTAATGTGAAAATGGTATGCAGCATTACCCATGAAGTCATGATACCGGTTATTGACAAAATAATATTTCCAATGCCTTGCCCCGAAGATTTCCCAGCGGATAAAATCAGCATTAATACCGTAAACATACTTGCGAACGATGCTGCCAATACACTTATCAATACAAATATCCTGCTGCCATCTTCTTTATTGGCAAGCTTTTCAATGTCATCAACTGGCCTTGTATAAAAGATGATCCAACTGGTAATTATGTAAGTGATGGAAAAAACATCCCACAAAAGGGCGCAGAGAATAGTGGTACTGACACCATAACTCCTGATTATGAAGAAAGCAGCAATGGTGAATGCAAGACTTAATAAAACCCTTTGCAGGGGATGCATGCGTAAAAATATGTTTCCCCTTGTTTTAATTTTTGCTGTCATTAAACATTTATTTTATTAATTGAAATACACAATCTTGTCATTATCTTTTAAACCTTTCTCTCAAAATTCCTTCTTCATTCTTACCACACAAACCACAATACTCAGCCTCGTTATATTTATTACCACACCATTTACAGCCTTTTGCTTTTTTTTGAGAGAAGTATTCAATAATAAAATATCCGAAAAAAGGTGTGAAAATTATCATAATAATTAAGCAGCCCCAAAAGCCAGGCTTACGCTTGCTGCCTTCAAAATATGCATATAATAAACTGATGGTTATCCAAAAAATTCCACCAGCTATAAAGAATATATTCATTTGTATTAATTAAAAGTTCCCCATTGATTCGATGTTGAACGGAGCCCCGATAGCTATCGGGGCCACTTCAGTCTAATCAGGGATATTGGCTGGTAACCCAAAAAAATATTCTTCACAAATTCTAAACTCAAAATTCACCCTCGTGTTAAATGGTCAGACGAGGTCGTCAGACCATTTAACACGAGGCGTCAGACCATTTCCTCCACCCACTTATCTCTATCATCAGGCGAGAACTTCCATGG
>JBKJLT010000121.1:0-2729 GCA_046596765.1 Ferruginibacter sp.
TGTTTCATAAAATAAATTATTGTACAAAACACTGGCGGTAATTTGTTGTTTATCCGAAATATTAAATTTTGTAACAAAGCTTGCATTATCTCTTTTGCTTTTGGTATGATTGCGATAACCATCACTTTCTGTATGAGCATAAGTGATAAGGCCGTGGCTGTTTTTTTCTCCAAAACTGATGGACGATAAAATATTTTGCAAACCGTAACTGCCCGTAACATATTCAAGCTTTACGGCAGGCTGCGGGGCGTTTTCCAGGCTGTGCATTAAAAGTACCCCGCCGGTACCGGCACCATACAAGCTACCTGCCGGGCCTTTAATCAGTTCAATAGTTGAAAAATTATTAAAAGCAAACTGGTTAAAATAGCTGTTGCCACCGCCATCAGTTACCGGGATATCGTTCCAGTAAATTTTTACATTACGTACACCAAATGGCGACCTTAATGAACTACCACGTATATTAATGCGGTAACTGCCGGGCGAACGTTCTTCCATTCTAACACCGGCCACTGAATTAAAAGCATTTACCTGCGAGGTTTTATTGTGCCTGTCTGCACCATTATTACTTAAAACTTTTACGATGGTGCCATTAGCAACAGACCTGTTTTGTTCAAAGGCAGTTATAACAACTTCGTCCAGTGTTGTGGAGGAGTCTGTATTTATTTTTTCCTGCGCCGATACAACATGCTGCAGTAACAGGCTAATGATCAGGCAGTGTAAAATCTTTTTCATGTAAGGCAATTCTTTGTAAAGCTAAACCTAATCTATAGTTTATATAAATACTTACCATTAAGAATTTGTATTTTTACAGCCTAACTATAATTAAACATGAGTTCAGCTTTAGAAAACAAACCGGTCATCGGCATCACCTGCGGCGACCTTAACGGTATAGGATTAGAAATCATTATTAAAACACTTGCTGATAAACGCATTCTGGATTTTTGCACCCCGGTAGTTTTTGCAAATAATAAAGTACTTAATTTTTACAGGAAAGGCCTTGCAGATACAGAAATCAGTTTTACCAGCACCAAAGAGCTTAACCGCATAAACAACAAACAAATAAACCTGTACAACTGCTGGGAAGAAGAAGTAAATATTAACCCAGGTATTTTAAACGACATTGGCGGCAAATACGCCATTAAAAGTTTAACAACAGCCGGCAAGGCTTTAAAAGATAATTTTATTGATGGCCTGGTTACAGCGCCCATACATAAAAACAATACCCAGAGCGAACAGTTTAATTTTACCGGCCACACGCCCTACCTTAAAGATTTATATGCCGCCAAAGATGTTGTGATGTTTATGGTTGCCGAAAACATGCGGGTAGCTTTGGTTACTGAGCATGTGCCTGTAAAAGAAGTTGCAAAATTTATTACAAGAGAAGCCATCGTCAGCAAACTGCAACTCATCAATAATTCTTTAAAAAGAGATTTTAATATTAATAAGCCACGCATTGCAGTACTGGGCCTAAACCCACATGCCGGCGATGAAGGATTAATTGGAAAAGAAGAAGAAGAAATTATTAAACCCGCCATTAAAGACGCAAAACAAAAAGATATTTTTTGCTTTGGCCCATACCCTGCCGATGCATTTTTTGCCCGTGGCCAGCATGAAAAATTTGATGCAGTACTTGCCATGTATCACGACCAGGGCTTAATTCCATTTAAATCTTTAGCTATTGGCGAAGGTGTAAATTATACCGCTGGTTTGCAGGGCATACGCACATCGCCCGATCATGGTGTGGCCTTTGATATTGCCGGGCAGGGCAAAGCAGATGAATCGTCTTTACGGGCAGCTATTTTTAAATGTATTGATATTATTGTTGGGCGCTACGAATATGATACACAACATGAAAACCCATTGAAAAAATTAAGTTCAAAAGTAATTGCGAATGCTGTTGATCAGAGGATCACTGATATACCGGAGTAAATGGAACTTTCAGTCTTATCTCAGTAACTTATCTGTAAACTATTGGGAATCTTCATTTCTTTTCGTTTTACAAAGTATTCATTTTTAGTAAAAGGTCCCAGCAATATATCATCATGAATGTTGATTATCCAATAATTAAATTTATTTGAAAAATATTTTTGATAATAATTATCGTTTTTAATTAGACTATCTACAATTATATCAGTTTGATTGTCAAATTTTTTCATCAAGGAATTTATAGTTATCAAAGAAAAATTATGATATGCAAATTCTATAGAGCTATCTTTTTTTGAAATAGTAAAATGGTTATTCCAAAAATTTAATTCGTCAGTTAAAAACTTAGCAAAAAGTTTTTTATTAGGCTCTTGATAAACTAAAATATATTTATTGTTTGAAACAAAACTTATAACATCAGAGCATATAATTATTTTATCAAAGGAGTTTTCATTTTTTGATTTATAAACAATTGCGCCATACGGATATTCAACATCCTCTGCTTCATACTTGGATAAATAATGATAATCATTATCTAGTTTATTTGTATTGCAACTGAAAAAGCCAATTAAAATAATAAAGGTTAAAAATTTCATGTTGAATTTATCTTACCTATCAAAATAGATGTATTCACTTCCGTTAAAGTAACTGAACGTTATATAAAGCTTTCCTTTTTAATTAAACACACTGTCTGCAATTCCCTTATTAATGCTATAACCACTAATTGAAATCTCCATTTTGCCTTTTTGATTTTTCATTTTTTCTTCGGCAGATTTTTTTTTCGTTCCATCATCAAAATCAAAAGT
>JBKJLT010000334.1:0-2654 GCA_046596765.1 Ferruginibacter sp.
GGAAGTGAGCGTGAGGAGGCTTACAGCATCGTGCAAACAACGGATGGAGGTTATATAGTGGCAGGAATTTCTTTTTCATCTGCCAATGGAGATGTTACCGGGACAAATCATGGATTTCTTGATTACTGGATTGTGAAATTAGATAACTTAGGAAATATTGTATGGAATAAGTTATTAGGGGGAAATAATACTGAAGTGGCTTACAGCATTCAGCAAACAACGGACGGAGGTTTTATTGTTTCGGGATACACAAACTCATCTGCCAACGGGGATGTTACCGGAACAAATCATGGAAGTTCTGATTACTGGATCGTGAAATTAGATAACTTAGGAAATATTGTATGGAATAAAGTATTAGGTGGAAATAGTAGTGACAGAGCTTATAGCATTGAACAAACAACAGACGGAGGATATATCGTGGCGGGAAATGCAATTTCATCTGCCACCGGCGATGTTACCGGAACAAATCATGGAAGTTCTGATTACTGGATCGTGAAATTAGATAACTTAGGAAATATTGTATGGAATAAATTATTAGGCGGAGAGAGTGGTGAACTCCCCAGGAGCATCGTGCAAACAACGGATGGAGGTTATATAGTGGCGGGAAGTTCATTGTCATCTGGCTACGGGGATGTTAGGGGAGCTAACCATGGACTCAATGATTACTGGATCGTAAAATTAGATGGTTCGGGAAATAAGGTATGGAATAAATTATTAGGAGGAAGTGCTGATGACATTGCTTACAACATCCTGCAAACAGCGGGTGGGGGTTATATTGTGGTAGGAACTTCAACTTCATCTTCCAACGGAGATGTTACACTTGTTAATCATGGTTTTACAGATTACTGGATCATCAGGCTGGATGCAAACGGCAATTTTTTATAATAGCTTAAAATCTCTAAGGAAGTTAATGGATAAGTAATTCATTTTAATAATTTTATATGAAAGCAAAACTTTCAATCTTCATCTTATTTGTATCCTGCAACCTGCTGCATGCACAATTAACAATTACTCCTGGCGCAGAATTGTATATGTCGGGCACTGCCCAGCTAACCCTATCCAATATTGACCTGGTTAATAACGGCAGTTTTGTAGCAGGCAATGGCACTGTATCCTTTACAGGTAATACGTCTTCCTCCATTAGTGGCAGCCAGCCTGTTCAATTTTATGAATTAGCAATAAATAAAACTGCTGGAACTTCGGTATTGCTGCAAAGATTGATCGGAATCACACAGCAGATCAGTTTTACTGCAGGCTTTCTTAATTTAAATAATTACAATGCCGACCTGGGCACAACAGGTTTATTGAATGGTGAACAGGAAACTGGCCGCATCATTGGCAGTAACGGAGGGCAGGTATTATTCAGTACCACACTTAACAATCCTGCCAGTGCAAATCCTGGTAATCTTGGCGCCATCATAACATCAGGTCAGAACTTAGGAAATGTATTAATAAAAAGAGGTCACCAATCACAGGTAAATGGTTACGGGAATGGTAATTCCATCCTTCGTTATTTTGATATATTGCCTGCAAATAATACTGCCCTGGCTGCTACATTGCGATTCCATTATTTTGACGGAGAATTAAATGCCATTACAGAAAGCAACCTCGTTTTATGGAGGAGTGCTAACAATACACTCTGGACCAACGAAGGATTTACATCAAGAGACCAAGCAACTAATTATGTAGAAAAAACCGGCATCCCTTCTTTTTCAAGATGGACTTTATCGAGCATGGCTAATCCGTTGCCGGTACTGTTCACTTTCTTTAACCTGAAATGTGAAGGAATAAAAATTTTAATAAACTGGAAAACAGCACAGGAACAAAACAGCAGTCATTTTAATATTGAAAAAAGTACGGATGGCGTTCTCTGGACGGTGATGGGCACATTGCCCGCAGCCGGTAACAGTAATACTGAAAAAAATTATTTATTTACAGATAACAATCCTGTACAAAATAGTTTTTACCGTATTGCCCAGTATGATATTAATGGCAGCGTAAAATATACAGGTATCCTCAGGTCATCTTGTAACACAGTTGATGTATTTAATGTGTGGCCAAATCCCTTTACTGATATGATAAACATAAATATTACTACAGGCAATTACTCGCAGGCAACAATAAGCGTGTTAGATAGCAAAGGGGCATTGGTAAAAAAACAAACGGCAACGCTGTTAAGCGGCAATAATTTATTGAATGTTTATCTGAAAGGACTGGCAGCAGGCAGCTATCAGCTATCAGTAGAATGGAACAATGGACAAATGAAAAAAACGGTGCAGTTAATAAAACAATAATCCGGAACATCCTTCGCTAATTCGGGTAATTGTTGTTTGGGCTATTTATATTTGCCAGATGATTGGTACAAAAGCAGAAGACTTACGCATTGTTTTTATGGGTACACCAGAGTTTGCTGTGGCATCCCTTGATGCGTTGGTAAAAGCAGGTTGCAATATTGTGGCTGTAATTACCGCTCCTGATAAAGCCGCAGGCCGTGGATTGCAGTTACAACAAAGTGCTGTTAAAAAATATGCAGTTGAAAATAACCTTCACGTTCTTCAACCCGAAAAATTAAAAGACCCCGGGTTTTTAGAACAACTGAAATCATTACAGGCAGATTTACAGGTCGTAGTTGCTTTCCGGATGTTACCCGAAGT
>JBKJLT010000393.1:0-4234 GCA_046596765.1 Ferruginibacter sp.
ATGATCCCATATAGCGTCGTTGGTTGCCTGTGCTATCAGCTCAAAACGCTCGTTTGATCTTCTGATTTCTTCTTCCGTTTTTATTCTGTCTGTAATATTTTTACTTGTAATAATAAAACCGGTAACCATTCCATTACCGTCTTTAAGCAAATTAATATTGCTTAATAAATGAATTTTACCATTGGTTTTGGGATGTATAAAATTAAATTCACCTTTCCATTTTCCTTCGGTAAACACTTGCTTAAAAACTTCTTCGTTATTGGTATTGGGGTATTCAAACGTAACCAGCTCAGGTATCCTTTTGCCAATAACTTCATCTGTTGAAAATCCATATAATTCGTTACAGGCATTGTTCCAGCTTACTATACATCGGTTTATATCCAACGATGTAACTGCATCAGAAACACTATCGAGTAAACTGGCCTGGTACATCAGCGTATTTTCATATTTTTTGCGTTCACTAATATCTCTTATAAAACCAATCAGCGTATGCGAACTTGCCATTTTAGAATTTATTTCCACATCTAAAAATGATCCGTCTTTTTTCTTCAGTCTTCTTTCGTATAAAAGGCTTTTGCCCTTCATCAACTCCTGTATTCTCAACGGGTTCGATTCCAAATCTTCTTCCGGCAAAAAATCAGTTAAGTGATATCCAATCATTTCATCATCCGCAAAATCAATCATCTGTTGCATACTGTTATTTACTTCCAGTATTACGCCTTCCATATCTGTTATCACAATTCCATCAGAAGCCTGTTCAATAAGTGTCCGGTATTTTTCTTCTTTATTTTTTAATGCCTGTGTTATCAGTTTGATATCTGAAACATCTTTAAAAAAAATAGTTAACCCGTCGTTAGAAGGATAGACATGATTTTCGAACCATTTATCAAATAGAGGAGAGTATTCCTCCAGATATTGATACTCCAGGGTTTGCATGGCACGGTGGTAAGCATGATAAAAAGGCTGGTCTATCGCAGCCGAAAACTCGGTCCAGATATTTTTTCCAATAAGGCTTTTCGGTTCCCGTCCCAATATCTCACCGGCCTTTTCGTTTATATAAGTGTACACCCAATTATTATCCAGGGCCACAAATGCATCCGATACCCGTTCAATCACCGAGCGGTAATTATTTTCACTGGCATTTAATTCACTGGTTCGGTTTAACACCAGTTCTTTTAATTTTTTTGGTTTTATGGCAAGCCGGTAAGCAAACAGAGAACCCAGAACAGACAAAAGAAAAGCAAGGCCGCCCAGTAAGCCCAAATCGTATAAAACCCTGGTGGTTACCGTACTGTAAACAGAGAGCTTCCAGTCGCCATTTGGCACTTCAACAGATACTGCATGTTTGCCGGGTAATTCTTTATGCCGGGGCAGAAAAAATTCCTCTTCTTTAGTATCTGGATTAATTTTTGAGAGCTGAAAATAGTATCCGTTTTTTCCCGAACTATCAATACCCGCAACCCTGTAAAGCGTAGACATTTTTATTACCGCAGCCGAAAATCCCCAGAATTTATTTTGCCTGTAAACAGGTAAACGGCCCACAACACCCATGCCTCCCTGCCTTAATTCAAAAGGACCACCAAAATACATGCTCTTTTGCTCAATTGCCTTAAAGGCTTCTTTATTTCTTGCAGGATCCTGTAAAATATTATACCCGATTATTTTTTCATTTCCTTGCAGCGGGTAAACATATTGTATTATACCACCGGGCACCAATTGAACGGCATCAATATCACTTGCCGATTCAAGAACCTGTGCCGCAACAGAATCAAAATTGTTCATCTGTCCGTTCTTATCTATCAAAAAAGCAAGCATTTTGGTGGCTGCCAGGCTGTGTGCTAATGCTACCTGTAGCTTATCCTTTGCCTGGTGAACAATCTCAAGAGCTTCTTTTTTCCTGCTTTCTTTTGCCAGTTGGTAGCGCTGAAAAATAAGCAGTGTAAATAATACAATGAGAATCATAAATACCAGCAAACTCATTAATACGGGTCTGCTAAATTTCGAATAGGGAAAAGTGGCTTTGTTAAACTGCCCGCTGAGTTGTTTATTGCTTATGATTTCCTGGTCAGACATGCGGCTATTAGACAGTTAGTGTAAAGGTTAAATTAAAATTAACGGCACAGTTTAAGTTACAACTTTAATACCGATAAATAAGATTGTAATTATATCTACAGGTTAACAACTTACTTTGCAAAAGTATTTGTTTATCAAAACATACACTATAGACATTTTTCTACATTAACCTTTTAATTTGCTGATTTGGATTGACGAGCCTGAAACTAATGTAGTTGTTAATCTAAAGCGGGCAGTAATTTTATTTCGTTTCGGTATAAAATTATTTTTTTACTGTTTTCAAGTTGCTTCAACAGTCTTGATATAACTACTCTTGATGTTGCCAATTCATCTGCAATAAGATGGTGGGATACTTTTATAACACTGGAGCCGGTAATGCGTTGCTTATCTTTTAAATATTCTACCAGCCTTTCATCCAGCTTATGAAAAGCGATACTTTCTATTGATTTTAATAATTCAATAAAGCGTTCATTAAAACTACGCATGATATAATTTTTCCAGCCGGGATATTTACATAGCCATTCGTCTAACTTTATATGCGGTATTGCTATCAGTTCCACATCATCTTCTGCAATAGCTTTTACTTCACTCTTTTTTGCTTCAATGCAACAACTGTAAGCCATGGAACAACTTTCGCTGCTGGATAAATAATATAACAGAATCTCATTACCGTCATCATCCATTCGCAACACTTTTATGGTGCCTTTCAAAATAAGTGGCATCATACGGATGTACTTTCCGTAATCCATTATCAGGTCTCCTTCTTTAAAATGCTGGATGATGCCGAACTGCTGAATTTCTTTCAACAAAGCTGGTTCAAAAATATGCGACAGGCTATCTAAATCCATCATGTAATTTAACGAAACTTATAATCTACCCCAGTAACCTGGGTAAGTAATGTTTGTGGGGCATCCAGTATATCGGCACTCCCGGGCGGCGTTGGTGTAACCGGCGAATTGGCTGCCAGGTAATCTCTCATAACAGAATGCAATGTAAACTGTGTATTGGTTGCATTGGCAACATGCTTCATCCGGCAAAGCATATCACTTGGGTCGCCATCCCGTTCACAGGCACATATCTTATACATTTTATCCCCATCAAGTGCTGTATTTGCAACGGTTACAGTCTGCACCCTTTTACCTTTTTCTGCAAAAGCATTAAAGGTTATTTTCATTCCTTTAAACTTTATAACCCAGCCACCAAACCGCTCCGATGCATCCTTTGCAAAAACATTGTGCAGTTCTTTTTCGAGCCACTCTGTAATTTGTTTACCGGTTACCATTCCTGTTCTTACTGTACTATCCACCGGAAACATGTCATAAATATATCCGTTGGTGATGGGGATGTTGCCCGTATGATCGGGTGTTGATCGCGGCGGACAAAAACGAAAACCATTTGATAAGACAATATCCATTTCGGGAACTTTCCATTTCAGCGCATCCAGTATCATGGTATCAATGGGATTTTCTACCACAAAATATCTGTACAACGGAATGGTACTATATCCTGCTATCGTATGCATATCCTTTATAAAAGCTATTTCATTTTCCTTAATTAAGGCAGCTATTGCTGTTGAGGGTTTAAATTTGTCTGCTGTTATTTCCACCAGTTCATATTCGTCTTTAACTACTTTTCCATTTTGTATGGTAAGATTTAGTTTGCCTACAAAAGAACCAAATGCGCCAGGCTCAACAACTTTAGCATATTTACATTGAATGGGCTTTCTTACTCTTTCATGCGTATCGCCACCCAGAATATAATTAACGCCCTTACACTCGGGTAAATTTGCCAGATAAATCTGTTGCGATAATCCTAAATGTGCAACAATAAAAACATACACACATTGCTCCTGGTTTCTTAATACATCAACATAATGCTCCAGATTTTCTTCAGGCTTAGTATAAATAATTCCTTTGCTGTAATTAGGCGATTGCCGGATGGGTACCAATGGATCGGTATAACCGATAAAACCTATTTTAACGCCTTTCACATTCCAGATATAATATGGAGGAAAAATCAGTTCGCCTTTTTTCCCTTCACCCAAATCGTGATACATATTTGCACAAACCTTGGGCGCATTTAATGAACCCAATAAAGTTTGCATGGCTTTTTTGTAATAAATAACTTCCCAGTTGCCGGGCAAATACAGATCGTAACCCAA
>JBKJLT010000156.1:0-8482 GCA_046596765.1 Ferruginibacter sp.
GAGCTCAGTTTTTGCGCTGTCAATTTTCTTTGTTACTGTGGCCGGTTTTACCGCAGGTATTGGTGAACCCGATTTTACAATTTCCTCCAGTTTAACAACTTCTACTTTTGCATTTTCTGCCGACTGCTTAGGCCTAAACTTTATGATTAAACCGTGAAACATGGTCATCGCTTTTTCCCTTAAGCCGCCATCGGTTTGCTGAAAGAAATTTATCTGAGCCAATTGACCAGCTTCAATAAACGGAAAACGCTTTAAAAAAGATGCTACCCTGCTTTTGTTCAGCACCTGTAAAGATGCGTTGATGGGATAGTCGGTGCAGGCAACATCAATAAAAATATCACCGGCAGTTTTTAAACCGGCGGTATCTCCAAAAACATTAAGAATATTAGCATAGCCAAATGGCATTTGAATAATAACCTCGCCTGCTTTTTTTACTTCTGACGGCAGGTTATATTTTTCAATAAAAACAGTTTTTTGGCAGAAACTTTTCGATGGTACAAGGAAAATAAAAAGGAGGAGAATATATTTCTGCATAGAAGTTATAAGTTCATAAGAAAATAGTCTGGCGATTGAATACACTGCAAGTTAATATTTTTACAGAAATTCTGATGCCCCAGGTAATTGGCCCTATAAGGCTCAACTGGCGTAACTGTGCCAAAGAATACGCCTGCATTCATAGTTATTTCTTAGTGGCTGTTTGTGTTTGCCCTAATGAATTACTAGTACAGAAATGCAATCCAGTGAATGGGCATTTGCGTATCTGAAACAGCTACTTTCAAGAAGATTTGATCTCTCTTTTGATAGTGTATATGAAAATAATGGCACAGTAAGTATCTTATTATCTTTATGAAGTTTAGAATTATTTTATCCGGCATTTTATGCCTCTCCATTATTAGTTGCTCATCAATTAAGCCTACAGCATTTAATAACAGTATAGTAAAATCCGATCCGGTTAAATTTTTTGTTGGGCGCACACAATCCTACGGTGTAACAGAAGCCAGAAATGGTAAACCCGCCAGCCAGATCACCACGCAAACTGAAGGAATTATAAAAGACGGCGTTGTGTTTATTGAGCAAGACCTGCAAACCGGAAATGGAAAAAAAAATCACCGCTCATGGCAATTGAAACAAGTTGACGAACATCATCTGGAAGCAACAGCAAATGATATTGAGGGTACAGCAAGAGGCGAATTGAACGGTAATTATTTTACCTGGACTTTCAGGCTAAAAGTTAACCGTGGACTCATCAGGCATGTAAAAATGTCTCAACAAATGTACCTGATGCCCGATGGGCAAACGATGATCATAAGAAGTGTTATCCGCAAATTTGGAATTATTGTGCTGGAAATAACAGAGCAGTTTAAGAAAAATAATTAATTCCGTATTCGCCCATATTGCGGCAGGTAAAAGTGACTATTTTATCTCTTTACCCGTTCTGTCAATTTTATATTCCCTTCCGTCCTTCTTCACCCAGCCATATCCCTTTTTGTCAAATTCATAAGCCATCAAAAATTGGTATGGAATAACCAAGGTTCCCTTTTTATCTATATAACCAAAAGTTGCATTCATAGCAACAGTACTGCCTGCAGAATATACTTCTCCGTCAATCCTTACCGCAGCAAGGCCCTCGCTGAAATTGCCTGCAAATTTGTATTGTGGTTTAATAACAAGTGCACCTGTCTTATTTACATAACCTGCTTTTTTATCAAGAATAACTTTTGCCATACCATCCGAAAAACTGGCGGCTTCATCATATTTAGCTGCAATAACCATTTTACCGGTTTTGTTTATATAGCCCCATTTATCCTTCTTTTTTACAGCCACTAATCCTTCCTTAAAAAGCAGTACACTTTCATACGCTGGTTTAATAACTTCTTTTCCTGCACTGTCTATAAAGCCCCAAAGCCCGCCTAAAATGCCAAAGCCAATGGGATCGGGTTTACCGCCAATATTTACTGCAATCATACCTTCAAAAAAATTTGTGAAACCATCGTAGATAGTTTTTACAACCAGTTTTCCATTGGTATCTTTTAAGCCGTACTTACCTGAGCCAGCATCCATATAAACTTTAAGTGGCTGCGCCTGTAATAGTGCAGTATAAATAACCAGGCAAAAAAGAAATATTATTTTTTTCATGATGAAGCGATTGTGCTGGTAAATGAGCTTGTTTAAAATACAAGCTTAAAATTATGACAGATAATTTTTAAAAAGATACCCTATAGAAGGTATTTTTATATGTTGAATCTTCGGCAAATACTTTTCTTTATTATAAACGAACAAACAACTCAAACATCAACAAACCAAGAGGAATTATAGTACCGGGATATTCCGGTTTATTAATTAGGAGACGCAATAAAAGAAAGAACCGCAGCGGCAAATACAAACAAAAAGACAGCTTAGATTTTTGTATGCTACTTATAATGCTATTTTACTTTTTATAAATAACAGGCATTAAATCTATTGTTTACAAAATTTACAAAACAAGTTATAAAATTAATTGCTTTAACACGCTATTCCATGCATTTCAATACCTTTAACATCATATTTAAGCATAGTTTTTAACCTATCCATGATTAAACAGGGCTGTTATATCTTTATTTTTTACGCTGCTTTTATATTTATTCATATGCCTGTTTTTGCACAGGGCGATCCTGCAAAAAACGATACTTTTTTTCTGGCTAAAAAAAAGGGATTATTGGGCAGGTTTGGCAAAAGTATTTCACGTACACCGCCCGATGAAGCGCCTGTTAAAATTGAAATCCCTTTTTTAAAATACAAAGGAAAAATCATCAGGTCTATTGAGTCAATACAGCTTGGATTTCAGTATGATATAGATGATACTACCAGGTTAAAAAATGATTTTGGGGTAAGGTTGGCTAAAACCTTTCATAAAAACTCTTCAAAGAATGTGATCGAAAAAAATCTATTCTTTAAAAAAGGGGATCGTTTTTCGCCTTACCTGATGGCCGATAATGAAAGATACCTGAGGGAACTTATATTTATCAAAGATGTAAGGATATATGTAGAATACGCCATTGGCAATACCGATTCGGTGGATGTGGTGGTGGTAACCAAAGATGTGTTTTCTATAGGCGGAAATCTCAATATAAGCAGTAAAGACAAGGGCCGTTTTGCATTGCGGGATGAAAACTTTATGGGAAGCGGCAGCCAGGCCTCCATAAGCGGTTATTACGAAAGCGCACGCACTCCACGAACGGGTATTGGCGGCCAACTGATAAAACGCAATATTGCCGGCTCTTTTATTGACCTGGTTACCGGTTACCAGGATTATGGAAATGCTTTTAGCACCGACCGTAACCAGGAAACATTATTTTATACACGGCTTGAAAAGCCTTTGGTTACACCATACATACCAACTACCGGCGCATTGGAATTTGTATACCGCCGAACCAGGAATATGTATAACACCGATTCTGTTTATCGTGACAGCATAAAATATATTAACTACACTTTAGATGCCTGGTTTGGTTATAGCCTGGACAGTAAACGATCGCTTTACGAAAATAAAGAAATACGTGTGCATCGCTTTGTAGCCATCAGGGGATTCAGACAATTTTTTCAGGTTATACCTAGGGCATATAAAACACCGTACGACCCCCGGTTTGCCGACTTAACGGGTACACTGGCATCGCTGAATATTTTCAGGCAGGTATTTTATAAAACAAGTTTTATTTATGGTTTTGGAAGAAAGGAGGATATCCCCGAAGGCTTTAGTGTGTCCGTAACAGCCGGGTATGTTAAAAAAGAAAATTTAAAAAGGCCCTACAGCGGTATTGATTTTTCGCTGGCTAATTTCAGAAAAAGAGGATTATACGTTAATTATACACTAAGGATTGGCGGGTATTTTAACCGCAAACGGTTTGAAGATGTTGACATGTTATTTAATGTAGAACACTTTACACGCCTGCGAAAATTAAACACTAATTGGTATAACAGGTTGTTCATGAGTTCAGGCATAACTGCCCAGGGAAACCCTGTTTTAAATGTGCCCTTATACCTGAACAATAATTTTGGGTTGCGTTATTTTAGTAATGGTACGCTTAAATCCGATTTAAGGGCAACAATAAAATTGGAGTCGGTTTTTTACAACACAACCAAAATACTGGGGTTTAGATTTGCACCATTTGTTTTTAGCGATGCCGTATTACTTAAACCCTCTAAAATGAATTTAAATCAGAGTGATATTTTTACAGCCGTTGGTGGCGGAATACGTACCCGAAATGAAAACTTTATAGGAGGAACGATTGAATTAAGGGCTTATTATTTTCCGAGGACTAATGGCAATATGAAGCCATGGAAAGTAGAAGTCAAGAGTAATATCCGGTTTAGATTCATAAGTAGTTTTATAAACCGTCCCGATTTTGTAAATCCCAATTAATACCAATTGAAACTCGTGCCGTAATGGGCGGTAATTTGGTTATTGTTCTTCTAATAACTACCATCACCTGAAGTATGATTTTGTTTGTTGAAATAAAAAAGCCATTCACCTGCAAGGCGAATGGCGTATAATTTTTTTGAAGCCGGTTTACATTAAGTCAAGCGCCTTGGCTAAAAAAGTAGTGTTAAAAGGTAGTACCATGCTACAGTATGAACCAATTGGCGAAAGCAATACTAAGAAAAATACAGCCACAGAGGCTAAAAACAATACCCAGTAAAGGCCGGTTCTTTTTTTGGTTGTTTCCATTGTAATTATTATTATTTTTTGCAAATATAAGGCAGAACTTTTTATCTGCTTCATTTTACAGATTTGCTTTCATTTTTTTTTGGTAAAGTGTTATCTTGCCTGCTCTTAACCCATTTGAATGATTTTACATTTTTATTTACGCTATTCTACCAGCTACGGAGAGGCACTTTTTGTTTTGGGGAATACCCCCGTATTGGGTAACGATGATATTAAAAAGCCTTTTGCACTCAGCTATCTTAACAACCAGTTGTGGTATGGAACTGTGGAAATTGAAGAGCAGGATGTTTTTGAAACCCTTTGTTACAGTTATATACTGCAGGATAAAGATGGCAGCTTTATTGCTGAGTTTGGCAATGACCGTATAATTGATTTTGATAAGCAGAAAGCTTCAAAAATTACTGTGTACGATACCTGGAACCATGCAGGGCAATATGAAAATGCATACTTTACCGCAGCTTTTACAAATGTTTTACTAAAATCCAAACCTGTAAAATACGGTGCTGTAGAAAATACTGTAAACCCTACACATGAGTTCAGGGTTAAAGCACCTTTACTTAGCCAGCATGAAGTAATCTGCATCGGTGGCTCAGCCGCAGCGCTACATGAATGGGATAAAGAGCATGTTTTACTGCTCCACAAAAAAGATAATTGGTGGACAATTCAATTGGATCTTTCCCAGGCTGTGTTTCCGTTGGAATATAAATACGGAATTTATGACAGCAGCAGTAAAAATTTTATCAGTTTTGAAGAGGGGAATAACCGGGTACTGCTGAATGAAGATGGAAAAGATGCGTTTACAATATTACACGAAGGATTTGCAAAACTAAATAGAGTAAACTGGAAAGGTGCCGGTGTAGCCATGCCAGTTTTTAGTTTGCGCAGTAAAAATAGTTTTGGCACCGGCGAATTTACTGATATTAAATTGCTTGTTGACTGGGCAAAAGCCACAGGCCTTAAAATGATTCAGTTATTACCGGTTAATGATACTACAGCAACCTATACCTGGAAAGACTCTTATCCCTATTCAGCCATTTCTGCCTTTGCGTTGCATCCATTACTGTTAAATTTAGAAGCTGTTGGCGGAAAAGAAAACGCCGGAATAATTACTGCCCTGGCTTCAAAGCAAAAGCAATTGAATAAGCTGGATAAAGTGGATTACGAAGAAGTGATTAAAATTAAAATGGATGCAATAAAAGAATTGTATGCACTCCATAAAGAAAGTTTTAAGGACGATTTAAACTATATTACCTTTTTTGAATTGAACCGGCATTGGCTTGAGCCTTATGCTGCGTTTTCTTATTTAAGGGATAAATATAAAACGGCTGATTTTAGTACCTGGAAAACAAATGCTGTGTATGATGAAAGCGGCATACAACAATTAGTAAGCCCGCTGCAGAAACATTACAACGACATTGCAATACATTATTTTACACAATATCACCTGCACCTTCAGTTAAAGGATGCAACACAGTACGCTCATAAGAACGGCATCATTATTAAAGGTGATATACCGATTGGCATTTGCCGTGATAGTGCCGATGCCTGGGTAGAACCCAACCTGTATCACATGGATGAGCAGGCAGGCGCACCGCCGGATGCATTTACAGCAAAAGGACAAAACTGGGGTTTTCCAACCTATAACTGGGAGGCCATGCAAAAAGATAATTTCTCCTGGTGGCAAAAAAGGTTCGACCAGATGAGCAATTATTTTGACGCTTTTCGTATTGACCATATACTTGGCTTTTTCCGTATCTGGAGCATACCTGCTCATGCGGTAGAAGGCATATTGGGCAGGTTTATACCGGCTTTACCGGTTCACATCAACGAATTATTTTCAAAGAATATTCTTTTTGAAAATTCACGCTACACCGAACCTTATGTAACCGATTCAATACTGAATAAAATTTTTGAAGATAAAAAAGATGAAGTGAAAAAAACCTTTTTCACCGGCTTGAAACTCAAAGAAAAATTCAATACCCAGCGTAAGGTTGAGGCCTTTTTTAAAACTCAAAAAACTTTTGACGATAAGGTAAAGCAAGGCTTATATGACCTGATCAGTAATATTATTTTCTTTGAAGTAGAAGGTTCCAACGGCCAGGAATTTCATTTCCGTATTTCCATGCAGGATACGGCTTCTTTTAAAAGCCTCGATAAACATTCCCAAAAAGAATTATCAGCAATCTATCTTGATTATTTTTATCAGCGCCAGGATGAACTTTGGAAAAAAGAAGCATTAAAAAAAATGCCGGGTTTAAAAAGAAGCACGGATATGCTGGTTTGTGGCGAAGACCTGGGCATGGTGCCGCATTGTGTACCGGAAGTGATGGAACAACTGGCTATTTTAAGCCTGGAGATACAGCGCATGCCTAAAGAAACCGGTATTGAATTTTTTCATCCCAATGATGCACCATACCTGAGTGTGGTTTCACCATCAACCCATGATATGAGTACCGTGCGTGCCTGGTGGGAAGAGGACAGAGCCAAAACAAAACATTTTTATAACTACCTGATGGGGCAAACCGGCGAGCCGCCTGTTTACTGCGAGGCATGGATCAATAAAGAAATAATACTGCAGCACCTGTATTCGCCGGCAATGTGGAGCATTTTTCAGTTACAGGTGCTGCTGGGAATGGATGCTGATATGAGAAGGGAGGATCCCAATGAAGAACGAATCAACAATCCGGCTGTAGCAGCGCATTACTGGAATTATCGGATGCATATCAGCCTGGAAGAATTACTAAAAGAAAAAGAATTTACAACAGATTTAAGAGATTGTGTTGAGAAAAGCGGAAGGTAATTTCTAAAAAAATGAAACTGCAATACAAAACATACAATCTTCCTTTTCATCATCCGTTCACCATTTCTAAAGGAACAAAAACACATCAACCCACATTGGTTGTTGAACTTGATTTTATGGGCATCAAAGGTTATGGCGAAGCTCCGGCCATTACCTACTATAATATCTCGGTTGAAAAAATGGTGGAAGACCTGGAGCGAAAAAAAATGTTTGTCGAAAAATTTGCTTTCTCCGATCCCGAAAGATACTGGCATTACCTGCATCATTTGTTTCCTGCCAACCCATTTTTGGTTTGCGCTTTGGATATGGCCGGCTGGGATATTTATGGCAAACTAAAAAGAAAACAGTTGCACCAATTGTGGGGACTTGATACTGCAACCGCGCCATTAACAGATTTCACCATCGGCATTGATACCATAGAAAATATGGTTGCTAAAATGAAAGAAAAACCCTGGCCCATTTATAAAATTAAAGTTGGGGTAAATGATGATATTGAAATGGTAAGGGCATTACGCAAACATACCGATGCCATTTTAAGGGTGGATGCCAATGCAGGCTGGACATTGGAACAGGCCTTACAAAAAATACCTTTATTGAAAGAATTAAGTGTGGAGTTTGTAGAACAGCCTTTGGCAAAAGATGATTGGGAGGGAATGAAAGTTTTATTTGAACAGTCTGCATTGCCATTAATTGCAGATGAAAGTTGTGTTACCGAAGCAGACGTTGAAAAATGCCAGAACCATTTTCACGGCATCAATATTAAATTAACAAAATGCAGTGGCATTACACCGGCCAGGCGAATGATAACCAAAGCAAAAGAACTGGGTATGAAAATAATGGTTGGCTGTATGAACGAAAGTTCCATATCCACATAATCAAGCATGGGGGCCAATTGTGCAATGGCAGCTGTGCCTATGGAACTTTCGTTCATACAGCCAACCATTATTTTCATACCCAGTTCTTTTGCTTTGGTTATCATT
>JBKJLT010000004.1:0-4928 GCA_046596765.1 Ferruginibacter sp.
GGTGATGCGGCTGTTTCTTACCTGGGATACTGTCAGCGCATTATTGTTGCTGTGGGCACGCTGGTCATCATTGGCCCATCAACTGTTCTTATTCCCAGGCTGGCCAAAGCTGTTGCCGAAAACCGGCACGAAGATTTTTATGCTGATACGGTTACCGTTCTTAAGCTCATTATTTCCATCGGATCTCTCTTTGCTTTAATTGGTTCTTTATGTGCATACGAGATAATAAAACTGATGTTTGAAAGAGGGGCATTTACTGAATTTGATACTTTCAAAGTATCCCGGCTATTGCCCTATATGATGGTAGGTATTGTCTTCGCAATTTCTGTGGTGATGCTTTACAGGGCTTTTTTTGTAATGAATAAGATCAGGTCGGTGGCATGGCTCGGCGTTGCCTGTGCAGTCATTTATTTTGTAACAAGTGGGGTAGGCAGCAAACTTATTGGACTTACCGGAATCTGCATAGCTTATGTGATAACCTCGGTCTCAATTTTTATTTTCTCTGTGCATAGCTTATTCAAAAAAAACATGAGCTATATTTTCAATTCAAAAAGCCTGCGTTTTATCGCAACGCAATTCCTGTTACTTGTTGTTACAGCATTTGTTGTTTATTTTATAAAACGGTTCTGTATCAGTTGGTTTGAAAACCGGGATACTGTAGCAAGGACTTTGCTCGTACTGATTTTTTCCGCAGGATTTGGCATCCTTACCTATTTGGCACTTGCTTTAACCATATTAAATCAGCCCGAGCTTTCGTTGCTTATAAATGGATTTAAAAAAAAGCGTGTGCCTTATAACCAGATGGATTAAAGTCAGAGCAAAGGTTTTGTATTTTTTCAGTAACAGGTTTGGTGAAAAAATTATAGCCCGATGATTCAAAATTGATCTTGTATGGAAACCGGTTTGATCAAAACAAAAATATTATCATGAAAAAACTAATTGCCTGGCTACAAAAATGTATAACGGTAATTTTTATAGAACAAACCAGAAGTGCCCGGGCAGATCTCGAAAGAAATTATAGAAATTTATTGAATGAGTTACTTAAAGTTATGCCGGAAAGCCTTCTTAAGTATGGGTATTCTGTTTATAGCCAAAATGAAGAGGATGGAATTATCCGGTATATTTTCAATAAGATTGGCGTTAACGAGATACTTTTTTTAGAGTTCGGTGTTCATAGAAGTGAAAACAACAGCCTTAATGCGATAATGAACGGCGGAAGGGGCGTTTGGGTTGACAAAGGCCTTTCAAAGTTAAAGACCGAATTAGGGCCTAATAATATGCTCTCCATTTCTGATGAGTTTGTAACCATAGAAAACATTACTACCCTTTATCAAAATGCGCTGACTTTTTTAAATATAACTGATAAAGACCTGGATCTTATCAGTTTGGATTTAGATGGGAATGACTTTTATTTTATCCAGGAATTACTTGGCAAAGGAGCAAGGCCCAAACTTTTTTGTTTAGAATATAACCCGGGATTTTATCCGCCTTCAAAAGTGAAAATTAAGTATGACAGTACGCATACCTGGCAAAATGATGATTACTATGGATGTTCCCTTCAGGAATATGTAGACCTGCTTAAAGCGTTTGAGTATACACTCATCGTTTGTAATATAACCGGGTCAAACTGCTTGTTTGTGAGAAATGAGTTTGCTGGTCATTTTAAAATTTACACTGTGAATGAACTATATCAGCCCGCAAGACCGTATTATTCACCCATGCAAAGAGGTAGTGTATCTCTAAAATATCTGCACAATTTAATTCGTGAAAAAATGTCTGAAACAAAAATTTAAAAATTAAAATCCTTAAAGGTTAAGCGAAAATGATACTTGATATTTTTCTTTTATCGCTATTTTCAGTATTCTGGCTTGTTACCTTTATATCTATTATAAGGAAAAATATTTTTACCGGGCTTTTATATGCTTTTCTTTATATCTACTGCATTTTTGCGATGATCGGGTATTGCTTCCTGCCTGAGCTATCCGAATTTTTATTACAAGCCTATTTTGGTAAAGTGGTTTTTTATAAATTCTATGTTTTTAATTTTTTTTCTTTTATAGCATTTTATGTATTTTTTTTATTCTTTCAAAAAATACTAAACGCAAGCAAACCCTATACATTAATAAAAGTACCTGATCGGAGATTGACCTACACCGGGCTTGTAATTGTTCACTTATTTTTTGCTCTCCTTTGTTTGTTGTTTGTTGTTACTTACAATACACTTACTTATGAGAATGTTGCAGACGAGGATTCTGCCTCTGCTACGGGAGCTGCTTTTGTGCTCTTTATGATATTATATAAATTGCTTGCACTTACTACTGCACTCTTATATTGTTTACTAAGGATCAAATCAGAGAATAAAGATATCTCTATTATTTCTTCAGGAACGTTCCGGTATCTTTTTATAATTTCATTGTCTCTTTTATTCCTTATTTCTTTTAAAATAGGAAGCCGTACAGACCTGCTTGCATTTATTATTGCCGTTGTTGTATTTGAAATCCAGATGGGAATCACCTGGCAGAAGATTTTTTTTGCTTCTATACTGGGCAGTGTTGCTGCCTTTCTCTTTATTTACCTGGAACAGACAAGGGCTGTGGGCCCTGACCTTGGCCTTAGCACTGCTGAAAAGATTATTGCCCAGGATTACTATTCACCTGCTCATATTTTATTTGCTGCCATAGAATATAATTTTGTACAGCCGCTCACGGTTTTATCGTCTAATGTTGCCAATTCGCTGGTCAAATTAAAATATCCTTATCTGCAGAATTTTCTTATGGATATTTTTATGCCAGGAAGAGGATCGCGGCGGGCCAGTATAGCTTTCTATGTATTTTCCGAAGGTTTTATGGTACTTGGATACCTCGGTTTCCTTTATAACGGTTTTGTATTAAATACTTTAATATTCCTTTGGAATAAAATTGCTCACTCAAATAAAAAACAGATAAACTATATTTTCATCGCCATGTTTGCCACACAATGTGCAAACCTGGCAAGAAGCCAGACATCCTATTTTATAAAAGATCTTTATTTTATCTTTTTACCTGTGTTCGTTTTGTTTTTTTTATTTACCGGATATATTTTCAGTATTATTAAAGCAAAAATTGAGGATGCGGTATAAGATTATGGAGGTAATTCATTAATTAAAATCTACTGAATTTTAGTGGATGGGCCGGTTGAAATAAAAACTTACAATTAAACGATGGAGAGATTTACTACCATCAATTACATGGCATGGCTACGGAACTCTTAAAAGAAACTATGAACTGCATCTGGATTATTGATCCTTATTCTGAAATCCCTAAACCCGGATGGCGTGATGGACGATACTTTCTTACAGGAAAGGTTTTAAGTGAGCAGGGTTATAAAGTTTTTCTTTTCATTTCTGATTATTCACATAAGGAAAAAAAATTTGTTTCTGAAAAGGGGCTGCTGGAGATTAATTCTAATTTTTATATAGTGGTTGTACCTACCGCTGCTTACCAGCGTCACATTTCTTTAAAAAGAATCAGGTACGAGCAAAAATTTGCGAAAGCAATTTCGCAGAATTCCTGGGGGATCCCAATTCCTCAAATAATTATACTTAAAGAGCCTGCAATCTTTATGTTTGAAAATCTGAAGTATTTAATCAAAACTTCGGGTGCCAAACTTGTTCTGGATATTATTGATTTGTGGCCGGAATTATTTGAACTGAAATTTCCTGCAAAGTTTAGATGGTTAGGAAAATTGATCTTCCATAATTTTTATAAGAAGCGGGAAAAAATTTTCAAAGTGGCTTCCGCATTTACAGCAGTGGCTCCTGATTATTTGCAGGCCGGTTTAAAAGTAAATCCGGGAGTGCCCGGTGAAGTCGTTTACTGGGGCTGTAACATTTCTTCTATACAGGTACAATTGAATGCAGCAAAGCCAAGCCTGCTTTCGGGATTGAAGCTGCCTGAAAAAGGTTCACATATTTGGGGCATTTACGCAGGTACACTTGGTGAAAGCTATGATATAAATAGTCTGTTGAAAGCTGCTAAAAAAATGGAGCGTGATTTTCCTGGCTTAAAATTTTTAATAGCAGGCACAGGGCCTTCACATGATAAAGTACAGGAGGCTGCATCATCAGGGTCTAATATATTTTATTTAGGCAGCATTCCTACCAATCAACTCTATCAATTATTTTCGTTTTGCGATTTCGGCTTCTCCACTTATGCCGACGGATCAACGGTTTCGATGCCTGTCAAATTTTATGATTACATGGCTGCAGGATTGCCATTGGTAAATTCTCTCAAAAGAAACCTGGGAACTTTCCTTTATGAGAATATGCTGGGTTATCAGTATGAGGCTTCAAATGCAGATCATATGGTAACGGTTTTAAAGGACCTGGTTAGTGATATGGCAAAACTCGAAGCAATGAAACTAAGATGCAAAGCTATCAGTATTCAATTTGATGAAAATTTACAGTATAATAAATTTGTTCCGCTGATAAATGGGTTATTTGATTTGCAGCAGCCGGCAAAAGGTATTCAAAGCACCATATAACAGGGAATAATCTATCCAACAAATAAAAATAATACCCTTATAGAAGACTTTGCTCAAATCGCCCCCAATGCTGCACTGGTGGGTGCAGTTGCCACAATCATACAAGGCATCACCATCGGAAGATGAGCCATCATAGGTGCAGGCGCTACAGTTATTAAAGATGTTGCGGACCACGTGGTATTAGTGAGCAATCCTGCACGGGGTCATCAACAATAGCACGGGTTTAGAATGAAACTTAAAAAAAAATAATCCTCGTAAAACAAAAATTTAATTCGGGATACTAAATATTAAATTAATGAAACCACCAAGAATATTCCTTTCCTCTCCTCATATGAGCGGCAAAGAGTTTGAATATGTGAAGGACGCTTTTGATACCAATTGGATTGCACCGTTGGGGCCGCATGTAG